>CAZAQL010000048.1:0-15279 GCA_964487295.1 uncultured bacterium
ATCACCGACGTTGTCACCGACGTTGTCCGCGATGACGGCCGGGTTCCTCGGATCGTCCTCAGGGATGTCGGCCTCGACCTTGCCGACCAGGTCGGCGGCCATGTCGGCGCCCTTCGTGAAGAGTCCGCCGCCCGAGCGGGCGAAGAGGGCGACCAGGCTCGCGCCCATCGCGTATCCGTTGACCACGACCGGCTCACGGAAGATCCAGTAGACGACCACGAGGCCCAGGAGCGCCATGCTCGCGACGCTCATCCCCATGACCGAACCCGCGGAGACCGCGATACCGAGCGCGCCCCGGACTCCCCCCGTCACCGCGGCCTGGGTCGTCCGCGCGTTGGCGCGGGTCGCGATACTCATGCCGATGTAGCCGGCGAGAGCTGAGACGAAGGCGCCGATGATGAACGTCAGGGACGTCTTCCAGCCCAGGGGAAGCTCCGGATTGCCCGAGAGGATGGGCGCCAGAGCGATGAGCACGGCAACGACGAGCACGAGCACCGTCACGTAGGAGTACTCGCGCTTGAGGAATGCCCGAGCTCCCTGCTGCACGGCGTGCGAGATCTGGATCATCGCCTCGGTTCCCTGATCGCTCCGGAGAACCTCGCGAACGAGTACGAGCACGAAGACCAGTCCCACCAGGCTCGCTACGAGTGGAACACCTACCGCTGTCATGCGTCCTCCCTGTCGCCGGAGACCTTTCGGTTGATCCGGTTCATGGCCGTTTCGAACCCCTCGCGGGCGATGATCTCGATGGCCGCCGTCGCGTCGCGGACCATCGCATCGGCCGTGGCGCGCTCGTCCGCCTCGAAGGGCGACAGCACGTACTCGGCCTGGTCCTGTTCATCCGGGGACTCGCCGATCCCGAGCCGGAGGCGTGAAAAACCGTCCGTCCTTATCGCCTCGATGATCGACGAGAGCCCGTTGTGGCCTCCCGGACCGCCGGAGCGGCGAAGGCGCACATGCCCCAGTGGCAGATGAACGTCGTCGCAGACGACCAGAAGATCACTCGCTTCACATTCCCACTGCTCGAGTGCATGGCGGACCGCGCGACCACTCTCATTCATGTATGTCAGCGGCAGCAGGAGGCGGACCGGTTGTCCGGACAGCCTCCCGCTGCCAGTCGCGAAGTCGCCGCGGCCGGCAAGAAGCTCCGTCCGGAGCCTCTGCGCCAGCGCGGCGACCACGCGGAATCCCACATTGTGTCGAGTCTCGACGTACTCCGAACCGGGGTTTCCAAGACCAACGACGACTCTCACGACGCCTCTTCGGATTCCCCGGCGTCGCCATCCGCGGCGCCCCCGGCCTCTTCGGTCCCGGGCTCCTCGCCCTCGACCGCTTCGCCCTCAACGCCTTCCTCACCCTCCTCGTCAGCGACCTTGAAGATGGTCGGCTGGAGGATGTCGACGACCGGGCGCTCCGGGTTGTCCAGGAACTCCACACTCTCATGGCTGAGCTCGGAGACGTGGATCGCGTTCCCCACATCGAGCTCGCTGACATCCACCTCGATGTTCATGGGGATGTCCCGCGGCAGACAGCGGATCTCGACCTCGCGCATCGTGTGGTCGAGGATGCCACGTCCCTCCTTGACCGCCGGGGACTCACCGACGAGCACCACGGGGACGCGCATGTGGATCGGCTTGTTCTCGGAGATCCTCTGGAAATCGACGTGGAGGATCTCCCGCGTGATCGGATCGCGAGCCATGTCTCGAATCACCGCACGGGTCATCTCGTCACCGTCGAGACCGAGCTGCACGATCACGTTTCTGCCCGAGGGGGTCGCGAGCGCCGCACGGAGCTCCGGTGCCCCGATCGAGAGGGAGAGCGTCTCTCCCTTCTCTCCGTAGAGGACCGCCGGGATGAGCCCCTGCTGGCGGGCGTGCTTGGCTCCCTGCTTCCCTGTCGCGGTGCGCGACTGCGCCGCGAGTTTCACTGTCGCCATACGTGTCTCCCAGGATTCCGACCTTCTGTTGCCCGAAGCGCGTCCTTACCCGCGCGCTTCGAAGAGTCCCTCATCGGGTCTCTCTCTCGTTGGTCGCCGCCCGGTGGCGGGTCGACCCGACGCGGCGAACGCGCTAGACGAACAGCGAGCTCACCGACTTCTCTCCGTGGATCCGGTCGATCGCCTCCCCGAGCAGCTCCGCGACCGAAAGGACCTTCATCTTCCCGTTTTCGATGCCCGACAGATCGAGCGTGTTCGTCACCACGACCTGCTCGATCAGCGAGTCGCTCAGCCTCTCCACGGCGTTGTCCGCGAAGACAGCGTGCGTTGCGGCTGCCATGATGCCGACAGCCCCGAGATTCATGATCGCGCGCGCCGCCTCGATGAGCGTGTTCCCCGTGCTGATGATGTCGTCGATCATGATGACGTACTTGCCGTCGACGTCGCCGACGACGTTCATGACCTTCGCGGCGTCCGGTCTCGGCCGGCGCTTGTCGACGAAGCCGAGCGAGGCGCTCATGCGCTTGGCGAATGCGCGGCCCATCTTGATGCTGCCCGTGTCGGGCACCATGACCACGACATCTCCCTTCACGGACTGGTCGAAGTAGCGCAGGAGAACCGGGGCGGCGTAGATATGGTCCAGGGGGATGTCGAAGAAGCCCTGGATCTGGGGCGCGTGCAGATCCATCGTCAGCACCCGGTCCGCTCCCGCCTCCGTCAGTAGATTGGCCACGAGCTTCGCGGTGATCGCCACGCGCGGCCTGTCCTTCCGGTCCTGGCGAGCGTAGCCGAAGTACGGGATGACCGCCGTGATCCTCCGCGCGGACGCGCGCTTGAGCGCGTCCAGCATGATCAGAAGCTCGAGGAGGTTCTCCGCCGGCGGCCCCGTCGGCTGCACGACGAACGCGTCCACGCCGCGGACGTTCTCGGAGATGCTGACCTGGATCTCCCCGTCCTTGAAGCGGTTGACGATCGCGTCACCGAGACTGATGTCCAGGTAGTCCGCGATCTCGTGGGCGAGCGCTCTGTTCGCGTTGCCGGTGAAAAGCCTGAGCTCGTCCGCCATCAGCCGCCTCCCGTTGAATCACCGTTTCAGCGCGCTGTCCGTTTCCGTCGAAACCCGCGCCGCCCCAGGCCGCTTACTGGCTGGGGCGGGAGGATTCGAACCTCCGATGCGGGATCCAAAGTCCCGTGTCTTGCCACTTGACGACGCCCCAGCTCACCGACGTCGGCCGGCCGCGGCCCGGACGGGCGCCACGCCCGCCGTGGACGTCAGTCCTCCAGCTCCTCCGCGAGCACGAGCTCGCGCTCCGGGATCCCCGTCCGGTTCTCGCCGTCCGTCCCCGCGATCTCGAGCTGGCGCTCGTACTCGTCGAGAACCGCCTTCTCGATCATGTCGCGGGTCTCGTTGTTGATCGGATGCGCGATGTCCCGGAACTCACCGTCTTTGCGGCGCCGACTCGGCATTGCGACGAAGAGCCCGGTGTTGCCCTCGATGACCTTGAGCCCCCTGACGACGAACGCGTCGTCAAAGGTGATGCTGACGAACGCCTTGAGCCGGTCCTCGGAGCGCAGCGTCAGACGGACCTCAGTAATCTGCATGCGTCTCACCGCCCTTTGCCTGGAAAAGGGACAAGATCGCATCCGGGGCACACTCTCCACTGCGCCGCCGCTCACGCAGAGCGGCGCTCCTTTGCGCCCTCGACCCGACACCCGGAGTCGATCGGCTCCACCACATGTATGTTCCAGCCGGGCTCGTCCGCCGCGCGGACGGCCTCGGCGATGTGCTCCGCGTCCTCCCTGCTTCGAGCCAGACCGCATACGGTCGGCCCGCTGCCGGACATGAATGCGACGAGCGAGCCCGCTTCGAGCAGGGCCCGACGAACCGCCGCCACGTCAGGACAGCATGACACAACGCCAGGCTCGAGGTCGTTCCGACACGCCCGCGCGAGCGTGTCCACGTCCCCTTCCTGGATAGCTGAACAATTGAGTCTAGTGAACAGCCGGCCAGCTGTCAACCCGATTCTGAGGGCCTCGTAGGCCTGGCGCGCCGAGACGGGGACCGGGGGGGTCACCAGAACGAGCGCGAAGCCCCGAAGCGGCGGAATCGGCTCCAGAATCTCGCCTCGTCCCTCACCCCGCGCCGTGCCGCCTCTCAGCATGAACGGCACGTCTGAGCCGAGTCGAAGCGCGAGCCTCGCGAGCGCCGCGTCGTCCAGATCGAGTCCCAGGAGCTCGCGCATGCCGACCAGGACGGCTGCCGCGTCCGCGCTGCCGCCGCCGAGGCCCGCGGCCACAGGGATCCGCTTGACGATGTGAATGGAGACCGGATCGCAGCCCGACGCCGCAAGCATGGCGTCGGCCGCCTTCCAGGCGAGGTTACGGGAGTCGGTCGGCACCGGAAACCCCTCAGCCGTCAGACACGTGCCGGCCGGGCTCGGCGTCAGGACGACCGTGTCGCTGAGGCTGACGCTTTGGAAGAGGGTCTCGATGTCGTGGTAGCCGTCCGGGCGCCTGCGCACGACGCGCAGTCCGAGGTTGACCTTGGCGAAGGCGCTGACGCTGGCCCGCATGCGAACCTCCCCGCGACGTCAGGCTGCCGGCGGCGCCTGCGAGTAGAGTACCCACACGACGACGCCGACCCAGAGGAGGATGTTGAGGACAAGCGGCACGTCCGTCACGAGGATCCTCGAGGGCCTCCCCCCCCGCCCGCCCGCGACCATCAGGTAGAGGTAGCGGAAGAGCCCGTAGACGACGAAAGGCACAGTATAGACCAGATTGGTGTCTCCGACCTTCGCGACGGTTCCGGGCCAGATCGTGTAGATCGCGTACGACACGATCGTCGCTGCGGTCACGATCCCGATGAGAGCATCGACCAGTCCCTGGGGGTAGTGCTCGAGTGTCGTGCGGTGGTCACCCGCGGCTTCGCCGAGCGTCATGACCTCCGCACGTCGCTTCCCGAGACCCAGGAAGAGCGCAAGAAAGAACGTGCAGACCAGAAGCCACGGCGAAAGCTGGGTGTCGGGCTCGACACCCCGGAGAACCTCGACGCTGGCGACCGCGCGCAGCACGAACCCGATGGCGATGGCCATCACGTCGAGGATCACCATTCGCCGAAGGGCGAAGCTGTAGAGGAGATTGAGAGCGAGGAACCCGACGCTCGTGTGACCGAAACTCGGATGGATCGTGTAGGACCACACGATTCCGCCCGCTGCGGAGATGACGGCGACACCACCGGCCAGCCCGATCGGCAGCGCCCCCGATGCTATGGGACGAGTGCGTTTCTGTGGATGGCGCCTGTCCTTCTCGACATCGACGATGTCGTTGAGTGCGTAGACCGCGCCCGACAACAGGCAGAAGATGACGGCGCCGGAGACGGCCAGTCGCACCAGGGCGGCGTCCCCAAGTCCTCCGGCGAAGATGAGGCCCGCGAAGAGCACGGCGTTCTTGGTCCACTGGTGCGGACGAAGGGTCGTGACGAGACCGGTCACGAGCGACATGGTCCCTCCCCTAGGTCAGGATGTCCCTGAGCTTCGTGACGATGAGGTCGACGGCCACGACGTTCTTGCCGCCCTCCGGAATGATGACATCGGCGTAGCGCTTGCTCGGTTCGACGAACTGCAGGTGCATCGGCCGTACCGTTTGGAGATACTGCTCGATCACCTGTTCGGCGGTCCGTCCCCGGCGAACCATGTCGCGCCTGAGCCGGCGGATGAAGCGTTCGTCCGCGTCCGTGTCGACGTAGAGCTTGATGTCGAGCATGGCGCGGATCTCCTCGACCGCAAGCACGAGTATCCCCTCGACCAGGATGATGCGCGTCGGCCTGACCGTGAGCGTCTCGGACCTGCGGGTGTGCGTCTCGTAGTCGTAGAGCGGTTTCTCGATCGCCCGGCCAGCCTTGAGCTCACAAAGATGATCGAGCATCAACGCGTTCTCGAAGGCGTCCGGGTGGTCGTAGTTGATCCGCGTCCGCTGCTCGAAGGGCATATGGCTGCGGTCGATGTAGTAGGAGTCGTGGTGTATCGTCGCCACGCCGGCTCCGGGAAAGTGCTTGAGGACCTCCTTCGCGACGGTCGTCTTCCCCGAACCGGTGCCTCCTGCGATACCGATGATGACGGGTTCCAATCAGCCCTCCCGTGGGAACATCTCCGCCTCGACGATCTGGCAGATCGCGTGTCCGACGGCGATCTGCGCCTCCTGGATGTGCTGCGTTCCGGTCACAGCGACCTCGATGGTCACGTCGCTCAGATCCGCCATGGGCCCCCCTCGTCCTCCGATCAGAGAGACCGTGGTGAGCCCGCGGGAGCGGGCCGCCTCAAGCGCCCGGACCACGTTGGGCGAAGAGCCGCTCGTCGAGATCCCCACGAGCACGTCGCCCGTGCTCCCCAGCGCCTCGACCTGCCGCGCAAAGACCGCCTCGTATCCGAAGTCGTTCGCGACCGCCGTGAGCACGGACGCGTTGACCGTCAGAGCCAGCGCGGGAAGGCCGGGACGGTCGAGCCGGAGGCGCCCGGCCAGCTCGGCCGCGAGGTGCTGCGCGTCGGCCGCGCTCCCGCCGTTGCCGCAGAACAGGATCTTCCCGCCCGCGCGCAGTGACTCCAGCATGAGAGCGGCGACTCGCCCGGCGGCTCCGGGCAGGGCACGTCTCGCGACCCCCACGGCCTCGACGCTGGCATCGAGGATGCGGGCCGCCTCCTTCTCAAAGCGCTTCGCGTCTGATGTCATCCGGTCCTACCTCTCAGCGATGTACTCCCGTGCGGCCTCTTCCCAGGACCGCGGCTCCCAGCCGAGCAGCTCGCGAAGCCTGCGAAGCGAAAGCAGCGAGTTCCTCGGACGCGCCGCCGGCCGGGGGAAGGCCTCGCTTCCCACGGGCCGCACTCTCACGTCCGACAGGCCCGCCGTCTCCACGATGAGCTCCGCGAACCCGAACCAGCTCGTCGATCCCGAGTTCGTCGCGTGAACGATGCCGTCCGCGCGTCTCTCAGCGAGTTCCCGGACGACGCCGGCGAGGTCGCGCGCATTCGTGGGGGCTCCCACCTGGTCATCCACGACGTTCAGCGCCGGGCGTCTCGCGGCCTCGCGGATGATCGTCTCAACGAAGTTCGGGCCCTTGTGCCCGTAGAGCCAGGAGGTCCGCACGATGAGCCAGGGAGCGCCCGAGCGAGCGACGAGTTCCTCACCCGCGAGCTTGCTGGCTCCGTAGACGTTGATGGGCGACGTCGGATCATCCACCTCGTAAGGAGCGCTCTTGCTGCCGTCGAACACGTAGTCCGTGCTGATGTGCACCAGGCGGGCCCCCGCGGCCGCGGCGGCTGCCGCGATGTTGCCGGCGCCCCTGGCGTTGACATCGTGTGCTCGCGCCGCGTCGCTCTCCGCGCCGTCGACATCCGTGTAGGCCGCGCAGTTGATGACGACCTCCGGGGCTGCGCCGCGGATGGCCTCCATCGTGAGGTCTGCGTCGGTGATGTCGAAGTCCCCCGCATCGACGCACGTCACCCTGCAACGGGCCGCGAGTTCCTCGACGAGCACGGAGCCGAGCATTCCTCTGGCGCCGGTCACGAGCACGTGTTCCACGTCGTCCTCCTGATCAGGGCACCTCAATGCGGCTCGCGTCTCCGACCATGAATCGATAGGCCTTCGGCATCATGCCGCTCTGGACGATCTCGACGCTCTTCCCGACCAGACTGCGCTCCATACGGTGGCCGAGGTTCATGATGCGCGATTCCTCGAGGATGATGCTGTGTTCCAGCTCCGAGTTCTGGATCACGACGTCATGGTAGATCGAGGTGAAGGGGCCAACGTAGGACTTCTGGACCGTCGAGTTCCGCCCGATGACGAGCGGCCCCCTGAGCACGCTGCCGCTGACTCTGGCTCCCTCCTCGATGACGACGTTGCCGTCGATCCGCGATGCGTCGTCCACCGTGCCGTCGATCCTCCCCGTGATGGTCTCGAGGATCATCCGGTTCGCCTCGAGGATGTCCTCCAACTTGCCCGTGTCCTTCCACCACCCCGTGACCTCGTGCGCTCGCACGGTCTGGCCATGGTCGATCAGGTGCTGGATGGCGTCGGTGATCTCCAGCTCATTCCGCCAAGAGGGTTCGATGCTCCGTGTCGCCTCGAAGACGCCCGCGTCGAACATGTAGACTCCCACGAGCGCGAGGTCCGACTTCGGCGCGCTGGGCTTCTCCTCAAGGCGGACGACGCGGCCCTCATCAAGCTCGGCCACGCCGAAATCGCTCGGGTTCTCCACGCGCGCCAGCAGGATCTGCGCGTTCGGTCGGTTGCGCTGGAACTCGTCCACGAAGTCGCTGATGCCTCCCATGATGAGGTTGTCACCCAGGTACATGACGAAGGGCTCCTTCCCCATGTACTCCTCGGCGATCATCACGGCGTGAGCGAGGCCGCGCGGCGAGTCCTGCGGAATGTAGGTCACCTTGATGCCGAACGCGGACCCGTCGCCGACGGCCTGCTCGATCTCGCTGGCCGTGTCACCGACGATGATCCCGACGTCGATGATCCCGGCGGCGCGGATGGCCTCCAGGCCGTAGAAGAGGATGGGCTTGTTCGCGATAGGGACGAGCTGCTTCGCGCTCGTGTGCGTTATCGGCCGTAGCCGCGTTCCCTTGCCTCCTGAGAGCACGAGTGCCTTGATAGGATCACCGACCTTTCCTGAGGATCATGAGGAGCCTCCATCGAGCAGCGAGGCAACGATCTCCTCGACCGAGACGAGCGCCTCCTCGAGGCGCTCGGGATCGCCGCCTCCGGCCTGAGCCATGTGCGGCTTCCCGCCTCCCCTGCCGCCCGTCAGCGCGGCAACCTCGCGAATCAGGTCACAGGCCTTCAACCGACCGCTCTGTGCGAGGTCGTCCGTCGCGAAGGCTATCATCGACGGCTTCCCGTCGATGACGGCCGCCAGGACGCCGGCGGCATCGCTGCCGAACGCCTCGCGCAGCCCGTCCGCCTGGGCGCGCAGCTCGGCGATGTCCTCGGCGTCCGTGCGTGCGGCGAGCACGCGGACCCCGGACGGCTCGAGGCGGACCGCACGCTCAGCCAGCCCGCCGATCGAGGCACCGGCCGCGCGGCGTTTCTCGTCCGCGAGCTCTTTTGTGAGCCTGCTCACATCGGCCGCCAGATCGCGGACCCGGAGACGAAGCTCCTCCGGCCGCGCCTTCAGCTCGGACGCGGCCGCCCGGAGCTCCCGTTCCGCAAGCCGGCCGTGGCGAACGGCATCCGCGCCCGTGAGGGCCTCGATGCGCCTCGTCCCCGCGGCCACGCTCGATTCCGAGACGATCCGGAACGCTCCGATCTCCCCCGTGCGCGCCACGTGAGTGCCGCCGCAGAGCTCCAGACTCACCCCCGCGACCGTGACGGTCCGCACCGTCTCTCCGTACTTCTCGTCGAAGAGCGCCGTGGCGCCCTGATCGATGGCGCAGTCCAGCGTTGTGTAGTCCTCGACCACGGGGATGTCCGCCCGAACCCAGGCGTTCACCGCGTCCTCGACCTCGTCCACTTCGGCCTCGGAGAGAGCTGCGAAGTGAGTGAAGTCGAAGCGCAGGCGTTCCGGGCCGACCCAGGAGCCGGACTGGTGGACGTGATCGCCGAGGACGCGCCTGAGCGCGGCCTGCATGAGGTGGGTCGCCGTGTGGTTCTTCTCGGTGCGCCGCCGCGCCGCGAGGTCCACGGCGGCCGATACGAGGGTCCCCGCGGTCGCCGCTCCGATGCGCGGACGAACCGTGTGAACCACCAGATCGTCCTCCTTGAAGACGTTCGCCACCTCCGCCTCGAAGCCCTCAGCCTGGATCCAGCCGACGTCGGCCACCTGTCCTCCGGACTCGGCGTAGAACGGCGTGCGATCCAGCGCGATCTCAAGGAGTCCCTCCTCGAGGCCGGGACGAACGCGTATCACCGTGGCCTCCACGCCCTCGGACAGAACGCCCTCCGCAGCGCTCTCAGCCTCGGCCGCGCTCGCGGCACGCAGTCCGTAACCCAGGAACTCCGAGCGCGCCGGCGCTGGCGTGCTCGACGACCAATCCCGGGCTCCGACGGCGGACGTGAAGGACGATGCGCGCCGTCCACGCTCCTTCTGCTCCTCCATCGCGCGATCGAAGCCTGCGGTGTCGACGGTGAGTCCGCGTTCCTGCGCCATCTCCGACGTCAGGTCGAGAGGGAAGCCGTACGTATCGTAGAGCGTGAAGGCGTCCTTCCCGTCGATGACTTGTTCTCCAGCGGCCGCGAGCCGGTCGACGATCTCCTCGAAGAGGGCGCTGCCCTGCGTGAGCGTCGTGTGGAATCGCTCCTCCTCCGACTTCACGACGAGGGCCACGTGCTCGAGCAGCGGCCCCAGGTGTTGGTGTGCCTCCTTCATGACGCTGACCACGATGCCCGTGAGGCGGTAGAGGAAGGGCTCGGTGATTCCCAGAACCAGACCGCGTCTGACGGCCCGCCGGATGAGCCTCCGCACCACGTAGCCCTGCGCCTCGTTCGACGGCAGGATGTTCTCCGCGATCGCGAAGGTGATCGCGCGTGCGTGATCGCTGATGACGGCGACCTCCGGGGCGATCCCGGGGATGGAGGCTGCCGGGGAAGGAAGCCGTCCGTCCGCCTGCTCCACCTCCCGTTTCACGGCGTCCACCAGAGGACTCAGGAGATCGGTCTCGTACACGCTGGCCGCTCCCTGGAGCACCGCGGATACGCGTTCGAGTCCCATGCCGGTGTCGATGCCCGGGCGAGCCAGGGATTCTCGCGTCCCGTCCGCGGCCTGCATGTACTGAGGGAACACGAGGTTCCAGACCTCGAAGAATCGTCGGCAGTCGCAGCCGGGCCGGCAGTCCGTCCGTCCGCACCCCGCATCAGCGCCCATGTCGACGTGGATCTCGGAGCACGGGCCGCAGGGACCGGAGTCGCCGGCCGGTCCCCAGAAGTTGTCCTTGTCCCCGAGCCGCACGAGCCGCTCCGCGGGGAATCCTATCCTGGTCGTCCATATCTCGGCGGCCGCGTCGTCATCATGATGGACCGTCACCCAGAGGCGCTCCGGCTCGAAGCCGAGCACGTCCGTGAGGAACTCCCACGCCCAGGCGATCGCCTCCTCCTTGAAGTAGTCCCCGAAGGAGAAGTTGCCGAGCATTTCGAAGAAGGTCGCGTGATAGGGCGAGGCGCCGACCTCGCTCAGGTCGGACAGCCTGAGGCAGCGCTGGGACGTCACGGCCCGCCGGTACGGCGGCGTGTCCATGAGGTAGAACCGCTTGAACGGGACCATGCCGGCGGAGTTGAACAACAGCGTCGGATCGTCCCGCGGGATGAGCGGCGCGCTCGGGACGACCTCGTGCCCTCGCGCGGCGAAGAACTCGATGTAGCGCCTCCTGATCTCACTGGCCTTCATGGAAGCTCCGTTCTCCTGAGAGTGTGTCAGCAGGCATCCCGTCCATCGCGCGCGCTCGCAAGGTCCTCGAGGACGAGGCGCACCACCTCGTGAGAGAATCCACGCCGAAGCAGATGGGCCTGAAGCCGCCTGACATCATCCGGCGTCGGTTCCCCGGACAGGCGCCGCAGTCGCCTGTCCAGAGCGCGTCCCGCCAGTTCGCGTTCCGTGTGCTCGGCGTAGACCTCGTCGGCCACCTCGTCGGCGAGCTTGGGGCTGATCCGTCGTGAACGGAGCTCGGCGGTCAGCCGCCTTCTCCCGACAGGCCGCAGGCGCACCCGCTCGTCGGCCCAGAGTCGCGCGAAGCTGCGGTCGTCCAGCAGGCCGGCGGCGAGCAGATCGTCGATCACCCGCTCGCAGGCCGCCGATGTGAAGCGCTTCCTGATCAGTCGGTCCCTGAGTTCGCCGACGCTCCGGGCGCGCACCGTCAGAAGACGCAGCGCCGCGTCGCGAGCACGCTCGACCTCGTCGCCGGCCGCGCCCGTCGAAGCGCAGGATGGTTCTTCGCGCGTCCCGGTCCTCTCGGCCCCGGGACGCGCGTCCGTGCTCTCTCGCTTCCCCATGGTGCCTAGGAGCTCGCCTCCGCCGCGACCGGCTCGGCCTCTACCTCGCTCGTCTCCTCCCCGGTCTCCTCCGCGGTCTCCTCGAGTCCGAGGGCCAGGCGGATCGCGTGCTCGAGTTCAGAACGGATCTCCGCGTTCTCCTCGAGGAAGGCCCGTGCCTTCTCGCGTCCCTGACCAAGCTGGGTCTCGCCGAACGAGATCCAGGTCCCCTTGCGGGACAGGACGTCGTGTTCGATCCCGAGGTCGAGAAGGTCGCCCTCGAAAGAGATACCCTTCCCGTAGATGATGTCGAACTCCGCCATCCTGAAGGGAGGAGCGACCTTGTTCTTCACGACCTTGACCTTCGTCCGGTTGCCGATCGCCTCGTCGCCCGTCTTGATCGCGCCGATCCGGCGGATGTCCATGCGCACGCTCGAGTAGAACTTGAGCGCGCGTCCTCCCGAGGTCGTCTCCGGATTGCCGAACATCACGCCGATCTTCATCCGGATCTGGTTGATGAACACCACGCAGGTCTTCGACTTGCTGATCGATCCGGCCAGCTTGCGGAGGGCCTGCGACATCAGGCGCGCCTGAAGCCCGACGTGCGAGTCCCCCATCTCCCCCTCGATCTCGGCTCGCGGGACGAGCGCCGCGACCGAGTCCACGACGATGATGTCCACGGCTCCGCTGCGCACGAGCATCTCCGCGATGTCGAGCGCCTGCTCGCCCGTGTCGGGCTGGGAGATCAACAGATTGTCCGTGTCGACACCCAGCGCTCTCGCGTAGCCAGGGTCCATGGCGTGCTCGGCGTCGATGAACGCCGCGACCCCTCCGAGTCTCTGCGCGTTCGCCACGATCGACAGCGACAGCGTCGTCTTCCCTGACGATTCCGGTCCGTACACCTCGACGACGCGTCCTCTGGGGACTCCGCCGATGCCGAGGGCCAGATCGAGAGTGAGCGAGCCGGTGGGGATCGCGTCCACCCCGACTCCCACCTCGTCCGACCCGAGCCGCATGATCGAGCCCTTCCCGAACTGCTTCTCGATCTGCGAGACCGCGAGTTCCAGCGCCTTCTTCTTTTCCTTCTCCTGAGCCATGGTGTCCTCCATGCCGGTTCGGGCAAGGGGTGGTGTCATGGGCCTGGGCCCGCGCCGCCGAGGCGGATGGTCTCCAGAGTCTCATGGCGCGCCCCGCCGGGCCTGAGCGTGCTCCGCACAAGCCGCAGATCGTCGGCCGCGGTGCTCCCATGCGGGATCGTAAGCTCCGCCATCAACTCCGTGAGGCTCCGGCCGTCCGGCCTGACGCGACCTTCACGGACCCTGCCAAGCGTGATGTGGGGATGGAAACGGCGCCTCTCCCGGGGAAAACCGAGGGGCGTAAGCTCTCGCTCGACCGCCTCCTGAAGGTCGAAGAGCCCGTCCACGGGCTCCACGCCGAGCCAGACGACGCGCGGACGCGCCGGAGATGGGAAGGCTCCCATCGAGGTCGTGTCGAACGCAAAGGGGGTGACCCGGGCGGCGGCGGCTTCGAGGGCCTTCACCGCTTCCGGAAGCAGGGCCTCCTCCACATCACCGAGAAACTTGAGTGTCAGATGCAGCGTCGACTCGCGCGCCCAGCTCGCAGGCACGCCGGCGTCCCGCAGCGCATCGATCAGTGAGAGTATGCCGTCTTTCAGCTCGTCGGACAACTCCAAAGCGACGAACAGGCGCATCGTCCTGTCCGCTGGGGGCCTTCCGTCACGGCGCGCCGGCATCAGACACCGCCCCGGTCGCCGGATGAGGCGGAGGAGACAGCCGGTGGGACATCGAGCCCGAGGCCCAGAAGATCGCGCCGGACCAGGTCGAGCGCGGCCACGGCCGCTCGACGCCGCACGCGGTCGCGACCGTGACCGAGGAGCAGCCGCCAGGACACGGGCCGCTCGGGGCGCGCGAGCGCGACGTGGACGAGACCGACCGGCTTGTCCGGCGTGGCGCCTCCGGGCCCGGCGATCCCCGTGATCCCGAGACCGTAATGGGTTCTCGCCCGAGCGCGCACCCCCTCGGCCATCTCGACGGCGACCTCCTCCGAGACGGCGCCGTGCTCGCGAAGCGTGGCGGCCCGCACCTTGAGAAATCGCTTCTTGAGGTCGTTGCTGTAGGCGACAACGCCGCCTGCGAAGTACTCGGAGCTCCCGGGCGTCCGCGTGACCTGCCACGCGACCCTCCCGCCCGTGCAGGACTCGGCGACGGCCAACGTCCGTCCCTGCATGCTCAGGAGATATCCGACGACCTGCTCGATGCTCTCCCGGCCGCGCGCGTAGACCGCGTCACCGAGAAGCTCGGCGATCCGCTCCTGCGCGCCTTCGGCCGCGCGCGCGGCGTGCGCTCGTGACTCGCCGCGGCCGAGGATCCTCAGGTCCACGCCGTCGGCGTGCGGCAGGTAGGCGACCTCCACGCGCGCGAGGCGCCTTGCCAGCGGCTGGACGCGATCCGCGATCTCCGACTCGGCCAGGTGAAGCGTGCGGATGAGACGCTCTTCGCGAAGACGCGAGAGTCCCCGTCCCTCGAGGAACGGGGCGACGTAGGTCTCGAAGATGCCGCGCATCTCGGCCGGCACGCCGGGAAGAGCGAAGAGCAGCTTCCCCTCTCGCTCGATCAGAAGACCCGGCGCACTGCCGACGCGGTTCTCGATCGGGCGGGCACATTCCGGGAGCATGCACTGCGCCGCGTTGATCTCTGGCACACCGGCGCCCCGACGAGCGAAACTCTCCCTGACTGCTTCAAGAGCGTCCTCGTTGAGCACCAGGTCGCAGGAGAAGATGCGTGCGAGCGCCTGTTTCGTGCGGTCGTCGGTCGTCGGACCGAGCCCGCCGGTGACGAGTACGAGTTCGGCGCACGTCAGCGCGTCGCGCAGAGCCTCCTCGATGGAGGTCTGCCCGTCACCGACCGATGTGATTCGCGTGATCTCCGCCCCAAGGCCGGACAGCCTGGAAGCCAGGTAGGCGCTGTTGGTGTCCGTGCGACTGCCGCACAGAAGCTCGTCACCGATCGTGATGATCTCGGTCCGCATGATCATCTCCCACACGCGGTACGCCGCGGTCCGGCGCGGGACTAGAAGCCGCCGGCCACCATGAGCATGAGGCGCAGGAGGACGTTCGCGTAGATGCCCGCGACGAGGTCGTCCGCGACGATGCCGAGCCCTCCGGGCAGCGCCTCCGCGCGCCCGGCGGGAAACGGCTTCAGGATATCCAGTATGCGGAAGAGAACGAACGCCGCCGCGTAGATGATCAGTGTCTTCTGGAGGAACAGCACCGCGATGAGCATGCCGGCGAACTCGTCGATGACGATTCGCGACGCGTCATGGCCGAACACGCGCTCGGCCCGCTCTGCGGCCCAGATCGACAT
>CAZAQL010000048.1:15289-19543 GCA_964487295.1 uncultured bacterium
TCGCGACGAACGTCATCACGCCGAGGACCGCCAGGAGCGTTGCGCGCGGCGACGGATCGGGAACCGCCTCCGGCAGGAGGAACCACAGAAGAACCGCGCAGCCGAGCGCTCCGACGCTTCCCGGAGCGATCGGCGCGTATCCCAGATAGGCTCCCGTTGCGATGAAACGGGTGATCGGATGGAGGGTCGCTCGAACGTCGCTCGTCACAGCAGAGGACCTCCCCGCGGTCCGGAGGCCGCTCCCTCCGTCCCTTCGGAACCGAGGGGGAGAACGTACGCGGCCCCCGAGGCGACCGTGAGCGCGATGGCGATGACGCCCGCCACACGCAGGAGCGCGAGCATCCAGCCCGCCGTCTCGAGCAGAGGGGCACCGGACGCGTCAGAGGTTACCGCGAGGAAGAGAAGCAGAAGCGAGATCCACGTCATCTGCGACGCGGTCTTCCACTTCGCCATGCGACTCGTGGCAAAACCGCTGCCGGTCCTGATCACGCCGAGCCGGCAGCCGAGAATCAGGATCTCACGCGCGACCACGACCGCGAACATCCACAACGGGACCAGATCGCCGCCCGTAAGGAGTACTCCCAGAAGCGCCAGCGTGACCAGGACCTTGTCGGCCAGCGGGTCGAGGAGCTCCCCGACCCGCGTCACCTGATCCGAGCGCCGGGCCAGGTATCCATCCCACATGTCGGTGATCAT
Organism: uncultured bacterium; assembly: GCA_964487295.1. Taxonomy (GTDB): domain Bacteria; phylum Joyebacterota; class Joyebacteria; order Joyebacterales; family Joyebacteraceae; genus JAPEKQ01. Next base: position 15,986 of record CAZAQL010000048.1, read on the forward strand.
GGCGACCACGAAGATCACGAAGGCGGCGCGCACGCGTCCCGTCAGGATCATAGCGAGGACGACAGGGCCAAGCAGAAGCCGTCCCGTCGTCAGCGCATTCGGCCAGTTCATCCGCCCCCCACGGGCGAGGCGCACGGGCATGGAGCCCCGGGCGCGCTCAGTCCTGGGTCAGCTCCTCGCGCTTCAGGAGCCACTCCCACTTCCGGTCAACATCAGCCTGGATCTCGTCGATGATGTGCTTGTTCTCCTCGCGGAACAGATGACGGAACCGCCCCTGCCGCTTGAGCCAGTCCTCCATGGGCACCTTGGTCTTCGGCTTTCTGGTCACCCTGAAGACGCCGTTCTCGACCTCGTAGAGAGGCCAGAAGCACGTCTCCACCGCCATCCGCGCGATGTCCATCGACTCCTCGGCCGGGTAACGCCACCCGCGCGTACAGGGCGCGAGGACGTTCATGAATGCCGGCCCCTCGATCGAGAGAGCCTTCTCGATCTTGTCGGTCATGTCCTTCGGGTACCCCGGCGTCGCCTGCGCGACATACGGGATGTCGTGGGCGATCATGATCTCGGTGAGCGGCTTCGGATACTGCTGCTTCCCGGGGATCACCTTGCCGGCGGGTGTCGTGGAGGTCGCGGTCCCGCGCGGTGTGCCGCCGGACCGCTGGATCCCGGTGTTCATGTAGGCTTCGTTGTCGTAGCAGATGTAGAGCATGTTGTGGCCGCGTTCCATCGCCCCGGAGAGCGCCTGCAGGCCGATGTCGTACGTCCCGCCGTCTCCGCCCATCGCGATGAAGTTGATCTCCTTGTCGATCCTGCCCTGCTTGCGGAGCGAGCGGTACGCCGCCTCGGCGCCGCTGATGGTGGCGGCCGAGTTCTCGAAGGCGTTGTGGATGAACGGCACCCTCCATGAAGTGTACGGATAGATGGTCGTCACAACCTCCACACAACCCGTCGTGCACCCGCACACCGTGTCCTTTCCGGCGGACAGAAGAATCTGTCGCATCGCCGTCATCGGGAGGCATCCCGCGCACGCGCGGTGTCCCGCGGACATCAGCTCTTCGCGCTCGGCCAGCTGCTTGAGGCCTGGCATGTGACCCCCTCCTTACCCTCTGACCCCGACGAACAGCGGCTCGTCGACGGACACCTTCCCGGCGTCGATCGAGTCAAGCTGGTCGAAGACGGATTTCAGATTCTCCGTGGACATGTCCCGGCCGCCGAGGCCGTAGACGAAGTTCGCGATCGTCTGGTCGCTCCCGTAGAGGGCCGCCTTGATCTCCTTCTCAAGGGGCCCGCCGGGCGCACCGAACGAGATGCTCCGGTCCAGCACGCCGACCGTTCGGATGCCGGAGAGCGCGGTCCTGATCTCGTCGCCGGGGAACGGGCGGAAGCAGCGAATCTTGAGAAGTCCGACCTTCCTCCCCGCGTCCCTGAGCTCGTCGACCACGACCTTGGCCGTTCCGGCGGTCGAGCCGAGCGCCACGAGCGCCGTGTCGGCGCCGTCGAGCCTGTACGGCTCGATGAGACCGTACGGACGGCCCGAGAGCTTCCCGTAGGCCTCACCCACCTCGCGCACGACGCCGCGTGCGTTCTTCATCGCCTCGACCTGCTGTCTCTTGTGCTCGAAGTAGTAGTCCTGGAGGTCCAGCGGGCCGAAGGTCACAGGATCGTCCGTGCGAAGGAGGCTGTACTTCGCCGTGTAGTCACCGACCCAGTCGGCGACCTCCTTGTCCTCCAGCGCGTCCAGCACCTCCGCGGTATGGCTGATGATGAAACCGTCGAACGTGACCATGACCGGGAGGAGCACGTCGCCGTGCTCGGCGATCCTGATCGCCTGCAGGACGTTGTCGTACACCTCCTGCGCGCTCTCCGAATAGAGCTGGATCCACCCGGAGTCACGGCATCCCATCGTATCGCTGTGGTCGCAGTGGATGTTGATGGGACCAGAGAGTGCCCGGTTGATGACGGGCATCACGATCGGCAGCCGCATCGAGGCGGCGATGTAGACGATCTCCCACATCAGGGCGAGACCGTTGGCCGAGGTGGCCGTCATCGCGCGCGCTCCGGCGGCGGCCGCGCCGACCGTCGCGCTCATCGCGCTGTGCTCCGATTCGACGAGCACGAACTCCGCCTTGACGTCGCCGTCCGCGACGAACTCGGCGAACTTGTGCATCAGTTCAGTCTGGGGTGTGATCGGGAACGCCGCGACCACGTCGGGGTCGATCTGACGCATGGCCTCGGCGGCCGAATCGTTGCCCGAGAGGATGAGTCTCCGTGCCACCACTTAGCTCCCTTCTCGCTCGCTCTCGCGCCGTCCGCATGGGCGGATCCGGCGCGCCGCGAGCCTAGTCGTCAGCGATGTCCGTCTCGAGCTTCATCTCGATCGCAGTGACCTTGTCCGGACATTCGAACGCGCAGATCCCGCAGCCCTTGCAGTGCTCGAGATCGATGCCGGTGACCTTGCCGTCCTCAAGCAGGATGGCGGAGTCGGGACAGGCGATCCAGCATCTCAGACACTGGATGCACTTCTCGCTGTCCCAGACCGCACGGTATGTTCTCCAGGACCCGGTCTCGTAGGTCTGGGCGTTGCCGGCCTCCTCGATGATCCCTGCGATGGGAATCTCGGTCCATGCCTTCTCGCTCATTCGGAAACAACCTCCTCGTGCGCTCGCTTGATCGCGCGCACGTTGCCCTCCAGAATCTCCGGGCGGAATCCGTGAGAGAACTTCTTCTTGATCTGGTTCAACACCGTGTCGAGCTCGAGGAGAGGCCGGACCTTGATGAGCGCGCCCAGCATCGGCGCGTTCGGGATCGGACGTCCGATCTCGTCGATCGCGATGCCGGTCGCGTTCACCGTGAAGATCGTGCGCCCCGGCTTGCCGATCTCGGCGCGGATCTGGGCTGGGGTCTTGACGGTGTTGACGATGACGACCGCATCCTCGTTCGTTCCCGCCGTGATGTCGACCGCGCTCACGAGCGTGTCATCGAGCACGATGACGATCTGCGGCGAATAGATGGCGCAGTGGACGCGGATGGGTTCCTCGCTGATCCTCGTGAACCCGCGCATCGGCGCGCCCATGCGCTCGGGGCCGTAGTCCGGGAAGCCCTGGCTGTACTTCCCCTCCATGGCCGCGGCCGCCGCGAGGAGCAGCGACGCCGTCTTCGCGCCCTGCCCGCCTCTGGCGTGCCAGCGAATCTCCATCATCTGGGACATCCGGAATCCTCCTTCGCACGGCTCGTTCCGTGAGCTTCGCTCCGAAGCAAATCAGCTTATGACACTACCAACAGGGGTGCGGAGGGTCAAGCGCAAAGCCCCCGAACGCCGCCGAGAGGGACGCGAGAGGAGCCGCGCGGCAGAGGCTGTGAGGTTGTGACTGGTGGACGGCGTTCCCATGAAGGGCGGCGTCCCGGTGATGGACGGCGTTCCCATGAAGGGCGGCGTCCCGGTGATGGACGGCGTCCCGATGATGGACGGACTCGCGGTGGTCGGCTGACTGGCGGTGGACGACGGGCTCGCGGTGGTCGGCTGACTGGCGGTGGACGACGGGCTCGCGGTGGTCGGCT
>CAZAQL010000049.1:0-19518 GCA_964487295.1 uncultured bacterium
GAACTGAGGAGCGGAGGTCAATATCGCCGCGCCCGCGCCGTCGAACTGAGGAGCGGAGGTCAATATCGCCGCGCCCGCGCCGTCGAACACGGTGTGGGCGTCGCGCTTCGACCGGTCGCTGTCGAACTGAGGAGCGAACATGGTGAGGGCACCAGAGCGCGAGTACACGGAGCTGGCGAGGCGGATCGCCGCCGTCGGGCGACGCTTTCGCGTCCGGGCCGTGACAGCCGGACTCCTGCGCTCGCTTGCCATAGCGCTCGGAGCCTGCCTCGCGCTCGTCGCACTGGATACACTCGTCCCGATCCCCGGCCTCCTGCGCGCGGCCCTCGTCGCGCTCCTGGGCGGTCTCGTCCTCTTCGAGCTCGCGACCCGCGTCTTCGCGCCCCTCGCGCGCCGCATCGATCCGATCGCCGTGGCGGCGCGCATCGAGCGCGGCCACCCGGAACTCGGCGAGAGCCTCGAGTCGGCGACCGAACTCTGGGAGAAGCGGGGCCGCGGGCGGCACGGCTACTCCACGGACCTCATCGACGGGCTCATCGTTCGGACGGTCCGGGAGGTCGCCGGCGTCGACCTCGGCGGGGCGGAGCGGTCCGTCGAGCTTCGACGATGGGGCGCCGTCCTCGCGGTCGTCGGCGCGCTCTGCGCCGCGGGAGCGCTCGTGATGGGTCCCGGGCTCGCGCCGGCGCTGGCGCGTCTGGCGCGGCCGATGGCGGTCGGGGCCGGTCCCGGCATCTCACTCATCGTCGAGCCGGGGGACGCGACCGTCGTCTCCGGCGAGGACCTCCGCGTGACGGCGAAGCTCCTGCTCGAGCCCGGCGCCCGCGCGGAGGCGCCGGAGCTTACCCTCGAGCGGGCTGGCGAGCTCCCGGCGACGAGACCGATGGAGGAGCGGGCCGGCGGGGCGGAGCAGCCGCCGGCGGGTCCCTCCGTCAGGCGGTACGACTTCACGGTCCGGGACATCCGGGCGCCGCTGACCTACACGGTCGCACTCGCCGGTGGAACCCGCCTCTCGCACCGGGTCGACGTCATCGACCCACCCTTCATCACCGGCATCGAGGTGGAGCTGGCCTTTCCCTCGTACACGGGTCTGCTCGGCAGGAGCCCGGCCGGCGACGGCGGTGACGTGACCGCCGTGCGCGGCACGGAGGTGACGGTGGCGATCCAGGCGAGCAAGCCGCTCGAGAGCGCCGAACTCGTGTTCGAGTCCGGCGCGACGGTCGCGATGGACCGGTCGGGTCGTGAGCTTCACACGGGACGCTTCACGGTCGCCGAGGACGACGCGTACTCGATCCGCATCGTCGACCGCGACGGGCTCGAGAACGCCATGCCTCCGACGTACACGGTCTCCGCCGTCCGTGACGAGCGTCCGCTCGTTCGTTTCGTCGAGCCGGGCGAGGACCGGGACGTCCCGCGGGAGATGGCGCTGCCGCTGGTCATCTCGGGGATCGACGACTACGGCGTCACGCGCGTCGACCTCCGGTACGCGCTCCAGGGTTCGGCGGAGGAGGTCGTTTCGACGCTGGCGGACTACGGCGGCCGAGGGGAGCGCGAGGTCGTCGTCGAGACGGTCTGGGATCTCTCCGAGACGGGGCTTCTTCCCGGCTCGTCCCTTATCTACTTCGCGGAGGTCTTCGACAGCGACACCGTCTCGGGACCGAAGCGGTCGAGGAGCGAGAGCTACGTGCTGCGATTCCCCTCGATGGCCGAGCTCTACCAGGACGTCGTCGGCGAGCAGGACGACATCCTCGACGACCTGGACGAGCTCGCAGCCGAGCAGGAGGAGGTGCGCGAGGAGTTCGACGAGCTCGGCGAGGACGTGAGAAGCGACCCGGAGCTCGACTGGCAGGATGAGGAGCGCGTCGAGCAGGCGCTCGAGCGGCAGGAGGCGGTCGCCGAGGAGGTGGCGGCCATGGCCGAGCGGATGGCAGACCTCGGGGAGCGGATGAGCGACACGGACCGGGTCACGCTGGAGACGCTCGAGAAGGTCGATCAGATCCGCGAGCTGCTCGACGAGGTGGCGACCGACGAGATGCGAGAGCTTCTCGAACAGATCCGCGAGGCGATGCGCGACATCAGCCCGGAGCAGATGAGCACGGCGATGGAGCAGATGTCGTTCACGCAGGACGACTACCAGCGGCGGCTGGAGCAGACGCTGAACCTCCTCAAGCGCGCCAGAGCGGAGCAGTCGCTCGCGGACATCGCGAGCCGGGCGGACGACCTCGCCCGCCGCGAGGAGCAGGCGGCCCAGGAGAGCGCGAGCGACCCGGACGCGGCGCGGAGCGCGGAGCTCGCCCGGGAACAGCAGGCGATGGCGGACGAGGTCGAGCGGCTCAAACGCGATCTGGAGAAGGCGATCTCCGAGATGGAGGAGGTCGACTCCGAGGCCGCCTCCGATATGCAGGCGGCGCTCGACGAGCTCGAACAGGCTGCGACGCCCGAGAAGATGCGGGACGCCGCGCGGATGCTGAGCGAGCTCAAGCCGCAGGATGCGTCGTCGCAGTGCGAGTCCGCCGCGAGCGATCTCAAGTCTCTGTTCACGCGGCTCTCGGAGTGTCAGGGCTCCATGGCGTGCGCGCTTCAGCAGCGCGACCGCGAGGCGACTCTGCGCGCCATCGAGGAGCTCCTCGCGATCTCGACCGAGCAGGAGGGCATTCTCACGGTCCTCGACGAGCGCCCGGGCCTGGCACGCGAGGAGCTCGTGCGACTCGTCGCGAAGCAGACCGACCTCGCCGAGTCGCTCACGCACGTGGCCGAGCGACTCTTTCGCGTATCCGACGATTCGTTCGAGATCGACGCGACGATCTACCGGCGCCTGGCCATCGTACGCGGGGACATGCTCGAGGCGGCGGACCGCCTGGCGGAGGAGAGCGCGCGGGGCGCGGAGAGCAGCGTCAGGACGGCCCTCGGCCGCGTGAACGCCGTCATCGTCGAACTCCTCACCTCGAACCAGTCGAGCTCGTCGAGCGGCGGCGCGGGCGCCCTCCAGCAGCTCATGCAGCAGCTCACGCAGATGGCCGAGCAGCAGGCGCAGCTGAATCAGATGACGGAGTCCCTCCAGCAGCAGATGGGCGAGCGCGGCGGGATGTCCTACGAGGAGCAGCTCGCCCGAATGCGCGCGGAGCAGGAGCGGCTGATGGAGCAGGCGCGGAGCCTCGCCCAGGAGTTCGGGAACCGCTCGGAGGTCCTCGGGCGTCTGGACGACACCGCGCGCGAGATGGAGGAGACGCTCGCCGAGATGCAGGAGCACGGGGCGTCCCGGGAGGCCATCGAACGGCAGAAGCGAATCCTCTCGAGGCTTCTCGACGCGCAGCGGTCGCTCAGGCAACGCGACTACCGGCGGGAGCGGCGGTCGAGCGTCGGCGAGGCGTACCGGCGGGTCTCTCCCGACCCGCTCGACGAGGAGATCACCAAAGCGCGCCGCGAGCTCCGCGAGGACCTCCTGCGGGCGATGCAGCGCGAGTACCCGAGCGAGTACCGCGAGCTCATCCGAGCGTACTTCGAGAGCCTGGCGCGCGACGTCACGGGCGGCGATGAGGAAGGAGGCGGCGAATAATGACGCGCACACCGGCAAGATTCCTGACGCGAGCGATCCTGGCGGCCCTCGTCACGGCCCTGATCGCGGGAGCCGTCTCCGCGCGCGAGGTCCACGAGGACCAGACCATCGCGACGCGCATCCGTGACGTGCGCCTCGCTATCGCGCTCGAAGAGTACGAGAACGCTGTGCGCGTCGCCGAGGCGCTCCACGCGGACTACCCGGACGACGAGGCCGTGTTCTGGACGCTCGTGCGCGCCTACGCATCGGCCGGACGGGACGCGGAGGAGCTGATCCCGCTTCTCAGGGGGTACCTCGACACGCATCCCGGCGACCGGCGCGCGACCCTGGAGCTCGGGTCGGCGCTCGCGCGCGAGGGGCGGCACGACGATGCGCACGAGACCTGGCTCGGTCCGCTTCGCGGCGAGCCCGCCGACATCGGAGGATACTCGGAGGTCGGTTCGCTCGAGATGCGGAACCGGATGCACGAGCACGCCATCGAGACCTACCTTGAGGGACGCGAGCGCGCCGGCGAGCCCGGGCTCTTCAGCCGCGACCTCGCGCTGGCCTACGTCGCGACCGGGCAGTACGACGAGTCCGTGGCCGAGTGCCTGCTCGCGATCGAGCAGAACCCCGGATTCGTGCCGTGGGCGATGAACCTCGTCGAGACGGTGCTGGAGACGACGGGGAACGACGACCTCGCTCTGAGATGGGCGGAACGGATCGTCGACGACGAGGCAGTCACTCCACAGGAGCTGAGCTTCGCGGGGAGTCTCTACACGCTGGCCGGGCGGCTTGACGACGCGCTCGACGCGCACACCCTCGCCGACGAGCGGGGAGGGCGCCGGGGGATGGAGCTTCTGGACCACGCGAGGCTCCTCACGGATCGCGGCATGCTCGAGGAGGCGGATCGCGCGCTCGGCGTCCTCTTCGAACACAACCCGACCGCGGCTTCGGCGGCCGCGGCCTCCCGGGAGCGCGCCGGGATCCTCGTGGCGCTCGAGGACCCGGTCGGCGCAGTCCGCGAGCTCAAGCGGCTCGCCGAGACGTTCGAGCGCCGTCCCGAGAGATACGAGGCGCTCATCGAGGCGGCAGAGATCGAGCTCCACCAGCTCGACGATCCCGCCGCGGCGCTCGCGACGCTGGCGGTCTTCCAGGAGGAGGAGGAACGCATTCCGCGCCCCACGTTCCACGAGGCCGGCCTCGTCGAGGTGGACGCGAGGGTCGCGCGCGGCGAATTCGAGATCGCCTACTCGCTGGCCGGGGGCGTGATCGCCGGCGGCGCCGAGAAGGAGACCGCGGAGCGGGCCCGATACGCGCGCGGTTTCGTCTCGTTTCTCATGGGCGAGCAGTCGCGCGCGCTCACCGAGCTTCGCGAGATGGTCGAACAGCACACGGGCGGCGGCCTCGCGAACGATGCCATCCGGCTCATGCTCGTCATCTCCGACGCGCTCGAGAGCGGAGACGCGGAACAGGCCTCGCTCTACGCCGAGGCGCTTCGCGCCGAGGCTACGGGCGACCTGACGGAGGCCGAGCGTCTGCTCGACGACGTCGCCGCGCGCTACCCGGGCACGACCGTCGCGGCGGAGGCGCTCATGCGCCGGGGAGCTCTCGCGGAACGAGAGGGCGAGATCGAGGATGCGCTCGCGGCGTACGCGCGGGCCAGTGAGCGGTCGGAGTCGATCGTCGTGCGGGCCGAGTCGATGATGCGGCGGGGACGGATCCTCGTGGCGATCCCGGGGCGCCGCGAGGCGGCGGCCGCGGAGTTCCAGGCGGTTCTCGACGAGCTGCCGCCGAACCATCTCTCGGGCGAGGCGCGGCGGGCGCTCGAGGAACTGCGGCGAGGGAGGAACGGATGATGGCGCGACGAACTGTGGGGTGCGGGACGCGAGCGAGCGGGCGGGCTGCGGCCCGGGCACGACGGTCGAACACGCGGCAAGTCGCCCGGACACGACGCGGGAGCGCGCGGGCGGCGGCGCTCGCGCTGGTGGTGATGATCCTCTGGGCTGCGGGCGCGGTCGCATCCACGCTCATCCCGATGGACCTGACGCAGACCGACCATCTCAAGGCGTACGGCGTCGCCTACTGGGCGCTCGAGAAGGGCTACCGCGTCGAGTGGCTCCTCAACTACCGCGGCGGCTCGTTTCACATCCTCGACGGCGCCGACGATGTCGAGAGCGAGTGCCGATACCGCGGCGTGCTGTTCGAGGAGACGGGCGGGTCGGCGCTGAGCGCGATCTACGCGACGATCGAGGAGGAGAACATGGAGGTCGTGCTCCTCGAGAAGGCGCCCGCCGTCGCGCTCTACGCCCCGGACATCCACATCCAGCAGTGGGACGACGCCGTTATGCTCGCGCTCGACTACGCCGAGATCCCCTACACCGTGATCTGGGACCACGAGGTGCTCGCCGGTGAGCTTGCCAACTACGACTGGGTGCACCTGCACCACGAGGACTTCACGGGGCAGTACGGGAAGTTCTACGCGAACTACCGGAACGCCGACTGGTACAAGCAGCGGAAGGCCGACTTCGAACGCCTGGCGGCGGAGGCCGGGTTCCCCTCGGTCGCGGCGCACAAGAACGCGACCGCGCGGGAGATCCGGGAGTACGTCGGCCGGGGCGGGTTCCTCTTCGCCATGTGCTCGGCGACCGACAGCTACGACATCTCGCTGGCGGCGACGGGTGTGGACATCGTGGACGAGCCGTTCGACGGCGACCCGCCGGAGCCCGGCTGCCAGGAGAGGCTCGACTACTCACGCGCGATGGCGTTCGAGGAGTTCCGGCTCCTGACGAGCCCCATGGTGTACGAGTTCTCCGACATCGACATGACGGACGAGGTCAAGGCGCGCTCCGAGGAGACCGACTACTTCACGCTCTTCGACTTCGCCGCGAAGCACGACCCCGTTCCCACGATGCTCACGCAGTGCCACGTCGACATCGTGAAGGGCTTTATGGGGCAGACGACAAGCTTCCGCCGGAGTCTCATCAAGAGCCACGTGCAGATCCTCGGTGACTACCCCGGTCGCGACGAGGTGAAGTACATCCACGGGAACTTCGGCCGCGGGACCTTCACGTTCCTCGGAGGTCATGACCCGGAGGACTACCGGCACATGGTGGGCGACCCGCCGACCATCCTGTCGATGCACAAGAACTCGCCCGGCTACCGCCTCATCCTCAACAACGTGCTCTTCCCCGCGGCCAGGAAGAAGGAGCGGAAGACGTAGGTCTCCCGCTCCATCCGCCGTTCGGCAGACGAGGGGACGGGCGGCGCCCGTCCCCTCGTTTACCTTCCGGCCGTTCCACCGCCGGCGGAGCGACCGCTACGCCTCCGGCATCCACGAGAGCAGGAGGTCGACCTCCGCGGCGAACATCGCCTCGTCTCCCTCCCCGAATCCGACGTGCCGGTACATCAGCCGTCCGGCGTCGTCGATGATGACCGTCGTCGGGATGCCGCGGACGGCGTACGCGTCAAACGTCTCGCCGCACTGGAAGAACGTCTCGTACTCGACTCCGGCGCCTGCGAGGGCCTGCTGCGCCGCGTCCCCGCCCGGGCCCGATGTGATCGAGATGAACCGGACCGGACGACCTTCGTACCGCCTGCTGAGCTCCGCGAGGTGTGGCAACTCCACACGGCAGGGTCCTCAGCCGGCCCCCCAGAAGTTGAGGACGAGGACGGCGCCCGCGCAGTCCTCGAGCCCCACGGTCGTTCCGTCCTCCGCCGTCAGCGTGAACGCCGGGGCGTCCTCGATCCCTCCGTAGCGGTGCTCGGCCACGATGGACTCGAGCGGCGCCGTCATCCCCGCGCGAGCCGCCCACTGCATGAGCGCGTCGCCGCCGTTCGCGACCGGGTCCGGCGACCGGGCGACGATGGGCGCGAGCAGCTCGACCGCGCCATCGGCGTCGTCCGCCGCGTCGTACACGGCGAGAAGGTGGGTGACCATGACGTCGTCGAGCGCGGGCGTCCCCGGGGTCAGGGCGATCGCCTTCAGAAGGGCCTCCTCGGCGGCGTCGTACGCGCCGAGCCGGTAGTGGGCCCATCCGACGCTGTCGAGCACGTTGGCGCTGTCGTCCGGCGCGGTGGCGAACTCGAGCGACTGCTCGCACAGCGCGAGTCCGAGCTCGGGGTCGAGTCCGCTGTCGACAAGCCGGTATCCCATCGAGTTCAGGCTGGTCATGTCCCCATGTCCGGCCATCAGGTCGGCGACGCGACGCGCGGACTCCATCGCGGCCGCGTCGTCTGCCTCCATGAGGCGTGAGAACCGGTGGTAGTGGAGCGCGTAGTCGTGCGCCGGTCCGGGAGAGGATGCGAGCAGACTGTCGATGAGCCCCGCCGCCGTCCCCTCGCCGTTGAGAAGCTCGTGCTCCGTGAGGAGCGGCCGGTACGCGTTGATGAGCACCGGTTCGAACCACTCGGGCGTCTCGCCCTCCGCCGCGAGTCCGGCCTCGGCGAGCGCGATGGTGAGCTCCGGGTCGGGGAAGGTCGTCGGCCACCGCTCCTCCAGGGCGCGCAGGATGGCGCCCCGGATGTGCGCCGAGCCGAGAAGAACCTGAGCGGTCCCGTCGCCCCGCTCGAGGATCAGCCGGGCGATGCCGTCCGCCCGCTCGGCCAGCCCCTCCTGCTCGCCGTAGTAGAGGTTGACCAGCAGGATGAAGTGCTCCTCCGAGAGGAGCGGCGTCACAAGCTGCTCGGGGATGCCCTGGCCGATCAGGCTGTCGATGAAGGCCGGCGCGCCGGCGTTCTCGCGCAGCGTGACGATGGCGGTCGTGAGCCCCTCGGTCGCCGCCTGGACGTACTCGGGCGTGAGGTCCGGGTGCTCGCCGGCGAACGCGAGCAGCGCGTCGATGCGCTCGGCCGGGTCCTCGATGGCCGTCAGGCCGTCGAGCTTCTCACCGACGCGTCCCTCCTGGAGCTTGAAGAATCCCCAGAGCGCGACGGCGCAGGCCGCCGCGATAAGGACAACGAAGATGCCTCGTCTCATGAGGTCTCCTTCCGTCTGAGCGCGTCCGGCGAACGCCCCGGGGGGCGCGCCGTCGACGCCGTGATATCGATGTGTTTGCCGTGGCTGACGGTCGTTGCGGGTTCTCGCGCATCCGGCGTGCGTCGTGCGAGGTCTGGCGCGACGCGCACGGGACGGTGGGCGGAGACCAGTATACGAGTTCCGGATTGACTTTCACAGGGCATTCACGTAGGCTATCTTGCCTAGACATCGGGAGATGCGGACTATGCTGGCTGCCGGTCATCCGTGGAACGTCTCCGTCCAGGACGCGTTCCGGATCCAGGAGGAACTGAGGTCCCGCCTCGTTCTGGAGGACCGTTTCGGTGAGATCGGGACCGTCGCCGGCGTGGACGTGTCCTTCTCGCGCGAGCGGAACCTCCTCTTCGCCGCGATCGTCGTGCTCGACGCGGCGACGCTCGAGGAGCGGGAGACAGCCTCGGCGGCATCGGAGCCGCTCTTCCCGTACGTGCCGGGGCTCCTGAGCTTCCGCGAGGGGCCGGTGGTGGAGCTGGCGTACAGGAAGCTCTCGGCGGAGCCTGACCTGCTGATGTTCGACGGCCAGGGCATCGCGCACCCCCGCGGGCTCGGGCTGGCATCGCATCTGGGCATCCTCCTTGACAGGCCGTCCATCGGGTGCGCGAAATCCCGTCTGATCGGCGAGTTCAAGGAGCCGAAGCAGAAACGTGGCGCCATGAGGACGCTGTCCATCCAGCGGAGCAAGGTGGGCGTGGTGCTGCGCTCGAAGGACAACACGAAGCCGCTGTTCGTCTCGCCCGGGCACCGCATCTCGGTGGAATCTGCCGCCGAATGGGTGCTCCGGACAGGGGACGGCTACCGGCTTCCGGAGCCGACCAGGCGCGCGCACATTGCAGCGGGACGCGCGAAGGGGTAGACTCCGGTCGTGGGTTCGCCTCCGGATGAGCCGGAGGCGGACCGAAGCGAGGATTCGAGCCGACGCGGACAAGGGTCGCGACGGCACGGGACTCCGTTCGGGCGCCTCAGCAGAGTGCGCCGGACGCAGCCCGGGAGGTGAAGAGCACGGGTGGAGCTGTCAGATGATAGAGGGATGGGAGGTGTTGAGATGCCCAGTTCGTTTCCTGCCTGCCGCATGTGTGAGAAGGGGGTACTGATTCCCCTGTCGGATTACGGGCGAGATGGGGCGGCCATCACGTACAAGGCCTGGGTGTGCTCCAACCCCGAGTGCGGGTTCCACCTGAGGATCGACAACGGCGAGATCAGTCGCGGCACCAGAGTCAACGAGGCGGCCAAGTAGACCTCGGACGCCTTGGATGTCGGGACGGGATGTGACCAGGATAACTCCCGGTTTCGCCCGTGCTCGCCTGCCCGGGATGCGGATTCTCTAAAGAGGGATAGGACCATGCTTCGAGCGGTGATCTTCGACCTCGACAACACGCTGACCGACTTCATGCGCATGAAGGAGGTCTCCATCGACGCAGCGATCGAGTCGATGATCGACGCGGGCATGCAGATGCCGCCCGACGAAGCGAAGCGCAGGCTCTTCGAGATCTACGATCGCGAGGGGATCGAGGACCAGCGGGTGTTCGACCGTTTCCTCACGGAGGAGTTCGGCGAGATCGACCCGCGCATTCACACGGCCGCCATCATCGGGTACCGCCGCGGCCGCGAGTACACGCTCGTGCTCTACCCGCACGTCAAGCGGACGCTCCTGGCGCTCGCGAAGCGGCAGCTGAGGCTCGTCGTGCTCTCGGACGCGCCTCGCTATCAGGCGTGGTCACGGCTCTGCTACCTGGGTCTTGAGCACTTCTTCGACCACGTCATCACCTTCGACGACACGCAGGTCCGCAAGCCGGACCCGGCGCCGTTCCAGAAGGCCATCGAGCAGCTCCAGATGAGTCCCGACGAGGTCATCATGGTCGGGGACTGGCCGGAGCGTGACATGGTCGGCGCGACCGGCGTCGGCATCCGGACGGTCTACGCGAGATACGGCGACACATCAGGGGCCACGCACTCGGGCGCGGACTACGAGATCGACAACATCTCGGAGCTTCTGCGCATCGTCGACGAGCTCAGGGACGCGCGGGGGCAGCGATGATCAGAGGCGTCGGCGCTGACGTCGTGGACATCGAGCGCTTCGCGCGGATCATGAGCCGGTCCCGGGACGGATTCCGCGCGCACCTCTTCACCGAGGGCGAGATCGATTATTGCGAGCGCTTCAAGGAGTGCGAGGCCTCCTACGCCGCCATCTTTGCGGCCAAGGAGGCCTTCCTGAAGGCGCTCCGCACCGGGCTCGCGCCCGGCATGCGCTGGAAGGACGTCGAGGTCGTCCACGAGCGAAGCGGCGCCCCGTCGATCGTCGCCCACGGCCTGTGCCGGGAGCTTCTCGGTGACGGGCGGGTGCATGCGACGCTCTCGCACTCCGATCTCTCCGCCACGGCAGTTGTCATCATCGAGGACTGACAGATGCGACTTGTGACCGCCGAGAAGATGCAGTCCGTCGATCGCCACGCGATCGATGCGATGGGGATCCCCGGACTCGAGCTCATGGAGGAAGCGGGGATGGGGACCGTCGGCGTCCTCATCGACGTCGCGGGCGTCGAGGCCGGCGACCACGTCGTCGTCGTGTGCGGGAAGGGGAACAACGGCGGCGACGGATTCGTCATCGCGCGCGGGCTCGGGGAGTACGGTGCCGAGGTCGATGTCTTCCTCCTGGGCAGCGCGTCGGACGTGAGCGGCGACGCGCGCGCGAACCTCGACCTTCTCGAGCCGGGCACCGTCTCGGAGATCGCGGACGAGAAGGGGGTCGACGCACTGACGGAGGCGCTCGACGAGTCCGACGTCGCGGTCGACGCCATCTTCGGAACCGGCTTCAGCGGCGTTCCGCGCGGCCTCAACGGCGCCGCGATCGCGGCGCTCAACGACTCGGACGTCCCCGTGCTCGCGGTCGACGTGCCCTCCGGACTCGACGCGTCGACCGGCGCGGTCGAGGGCGAGTGCGTCGTCGCGGAGTGGACGAGCACGATGGCGCTTCCCAAGAAGGGCTTCTTCCTGTTCCCCGGACGCGAGTTCGTGGGGGACATCCACGTCATCGACATCGGGATCCCGCCCGAGGCCGTCGAGGCCGTGGGCGTCCACGAGCACGTGCTGACGCCGGTCGAGGCCGCGCTTTCGGTCCCTCCGCGGGACCCCGCGGGACACAAGGGGACGTTCGGCCGCGTCGCCGTCATCGGCGGGTCGGTGGGGTACACGGGGGCCGCGGCCCTCTCGTCGAGCGCGGCGCTCCGCTCCGGTGCAGGACTCGTCACGCTGGGCGTGCCCGCGAGCCTCAACGACGTCCTCGAGGCGAAGGTGACCGAGGTTATCACGCGCCCGCTGCCCGAGACGGAGGAGCGGTCGCTGGCGAGGGCGGCGCTCGAGGGAGCCCGAGCGATCATCGACGGCGCGGACGCGGTGGCCATCGGTCCCGGGCTCTCGACTGCCGAGGACACGGTGGCGTTCGTGCGGGAGCTCGTCTCGTCGCTCGAGACGCCGGCCGTCATCGACGCGGACGGGCTCAACGCGCTGACGCCCGACATCGTGGGCTCGCGGAGCGGGGAGGCGGCCGTCGTGCTGACGCCGCATCCGGGCGAGATGGCGCGCCTCATCGGCTGCGCGACCGCCGACGTCCTCGCCGATCGTGAGCAGCTCGCGTGCACGGTCGCCGAGCAGGCTCGCGCGACCGTCGTCCTCAAGGGCGCGGCGACGGTCATCGCCACGATCGCCGGGGACGTGATGATCAACCCGACGGGCAACGACGGAATGGCGACCGCCGGGAGCGGCGACGTGCTGACCGGTATCATCGCGGCGCTTCTCGCGCGCGGGATGTCCGGACCGGACGCGGCCGCCCTCGGCGCCTACGTGCACGGGCTCGCGGGGGACCTCGCCGCCGAGGCCGTCGGCAGGACCGGCGTGGTGGCGGGGGACATCCTGAAGTTCGTGCCGCTCGCCTTCCTCGAGCTCGAGTCGGAGCTGGATGAGGTCGAGTAGAGCGAGCCGCCGCGGGCGACGTGTCCCGGCAGAGTCTCCCGGCGCGACGGCCCGGGTTCGCAGAGCGAGCGCCGCGGGCGACTGTGCAGGACGGCGCATCTGACCGACGCAGAAAGGCGGGGTGGGAGTGGACAAGAGACTGGTGAAGGACGCCGAGAAGCTCGCGGGGAAGCTCTCGAAGATCCGCAGACGCATCCACATGTACCCGGAGCTCGCGTACCAGGAGAAGCGGACGTCCGAGTTCGTCGCCGACACGCTGAGGTCGCTCGACATCGAGGTCCGGACCGGTGTGGCCAGGACGGGCGTCATCGGCGTGCTGCGCGGCGGCTCGAAAGGGAAGACGGTCGCCTTTCGCGGGGACATGGACGCGCTTCCGATCACCGAGCAGAACCAGAAGCCGTACCGCTCGCGCGTCCCCGGCGTGATGCACGCGTGCGGCCACGACGCGAACACGACGACCGTTATCGGAACGGCCATGCTGCTCGCGAAGCGACGTCACGAGCTTCGGGGAAACGCGAAGTTCATCTTCCAGCCGTCGGAGGAGGCGCCGCCGGGAGGCGCGCTCCCGATGATCAAGGACGGCGCGCTCAAGGACCCCAAGGTCGACTGGATCATCGGCGTCCACGTCGACTCGACCGTTCCCACGGGGAAGATCGGACTCCGGGACGGTCACATGATGGCGGCGGCCGACGACTTCAGTCTCTCCATCCTCGGCGAGGCCGCGCACGGCGCGAAGCCGCACCTGGGCGTCGACGCCATCCAGCTCCAGGCGCAGGTCGTGCAGGCGCTCCAGCCCGTCGTGAGCCGGCGGATCGACCCGACGCACCCGGTCGTCCTCACGCTCGGGACCATCCACGGCGGTTACCGGCAGAACGTCATCGCGGACCGCGTGGACATCGAGGGCACGCTCCGCACGCTCTACCCGGGCGACCGCAGGAAGGCCCCGAAGATGATCGAGCGCATCGCGAAGAAGATCACCGAGGCGTACGGCGGCGGGTACGAGTTCGAGTACCGCGACGGGTACCCGGCGCTCACGTGCGACCCCGCGCTCACGGACCTGGTCAGGACGACGATGCAGGGCCTCTTCGGGAAGCGGAGCGTCGTCGAGCTGGACACCCCCTCGATGGGCGGCGAGGATTTCGCGTACTTCGCCAACGAGATACCCGGGATGATGCTCAGGCTGGGAACGGGCAACAAGGAGCTCGGGTTCACGTATCCCTGGCACCATCCGAAGTTCGATATCGACGAGAAGGGCATGTGGGTCGGCGCCGCGGTCATGGCGGCGTCAGGAATGCGGCTTCTGAACGGGGAGTAGCGCGCCATCGGCGGGGCTCCGGCGTGGCGGAGGCCATCGCGCTGCGTCCCCGACCGCCTGGTGGGGGATCGACCATGGACGTCGGAGAGCGCGAGCTCATTCGCAGGATTCGCGAGCAGGTCGGCGCCGCCGGCCGGGGGACGATCGTGGGCATCGGCGACGACGCCGCCGTCATCGATCCGCCGGGCGAGTGCGAGCTCGTCACCTGCGACGCTTTCGTCGACGGCATCCACTTCCGCCGGGACTTCGCCAGCTACCGCGAGATCGGCGCGAAGTGCATGGTCGCCAACGTGAGCGACATCGCGGCGATGGGCGGCTTCCCGACGCGCGCCGTGGTCTCGCTCGCGATCCCCGAGGACGTCTCGACGCGCGACATCGAGGAGCTCTACCTGGGGTTCCTCGATGTGGCGAAGCACTTCGCCTTCGAGATCGTCGGGGGCGACATGGTGTCCGCTCGCGACGAGCTCTTCGTCTCGATCACCCTGCTCGGGGCCGTCGGGCGCGACCGCGTCGTGACCCGGTCGGGCGCCGTCGTCGGGGACGCGGTGCTCGTGACGGGAAAGCTCGGGGCGTCGGAGGCGGGCCTCCAGGTGTTGAGCCGCCGCATCCCGCCGAAGGGCGTCCGGGTGGACGCCATCCGGCGACACCTGCGGCCCGTCCCGCGCATCGCCGAGGCACAGGCGTTCCTCGACGTGGCCACGCCCCACGCGATGATCGACATCAGTGACGGGCTCGCGAGCGAGCTCTGGCACATCGCGACGGAGAGCGGGGTCGGCATCCGGCTCGACGAGGGCGCGATCCCGATCGATCCCGCGGCGGAGGAGCTCGCAGGCACGCTCGCCACGACGCCCGAGGCGCTCGCGCTCGGGAGCGGCGAGGAGTTCGAGCTCATCGTGTGCATCCCGCAGTCCGAGACCGCGCGCACGATCGAGCACGTCAAGGCGGTGACCGGGACCGAGGTGGTCGCCGTCGGCGAGGTCGTTGCCGCCGAGGACGGCTGCACGCTGGTCCAGAAGGACGGCGCGGTCGTCGAACTGCCGCGGGCCGGCTACGAGCATCTTGCCTCACCGGAGAGCGGGTGGGGGAGGAGCGGCTGACGGGCCCGTGTCGGGCGCGGCAGCTGATCGGCTGATGCTCTCCGGGAGCATGGGATGGAGGAGCGGCTGATGGCGCGACGTCCGGAGCGACCCGCTGTGCGACGCAGAGCCGGCAGGGTCATGCGGTTCGCGGGCGCCGCAGGGGCCGCGCTCGTGCTCCTCGCACTCGCGGCCGGCGCCGTCCCCGCCGGGCTCATTCCCACCGTTGTCTCCGCCGACCTCACGCTCCAGCCTTCAGGCAACCCGTGGCTCGTCTCCGGCAACGTCCTGGTCCGGCAGGGCGCGACGCTGACGCTCGAGGCGGGCGTCGTCGTCGAGGTGACGGGCAACTGGCTGATCACCGTCGAGGGGAGCACGGGCGGCGCGATGGTCGTCGAGGGCGCGGCGTACGACAGCGTCTACCTGCGGCCGTCGGAGGGCGTGGCCGAGTGGCGCGGGATCTACGTCAGCCTCGGCGATGACTGCTCGTTCGATTACATGGTGGTGCTCGACGCGCGACGGGGCCTGGAGCTCAACACGAGCCACCCGCCGATCACGCACTGCGCGTTCAGGCGCGGGCAGGTGGGGATCTGGTGCCGCGAGTCGTCGCCCGCGATCACGAGCTCATGGGTGAGCGAGACGACGTTCGCCGGCATCGTCTGTCACGGGGAGACGCCGACCGAGCCGGTCTGCCGGCCCGTCATCGAGGACTGCAACCTCTTCGACAACGCCGGCTACAACGTCTACGCGCTCGGCTACACGTGGCCGGGGATGACGACGATCACGGCGACCAGGAACTGGTGGGGGAGCGACGATCCCTCCGAGATCGCCGAGACGATCTTCGACGCGAACGACCCGGGAAGCGGCGACTGCAACGCCGTCGTGAACTTCGCCGACTGGCTCGCGCAGACGCCGGTCGAGCCGACGACCTGGGGACGCCTGAAGGCGCTCTATCGAGACTGAGCGCGCGAGCTGTTCAATGACTGAACAGATCGCGGCTGTGCCCGGTGTCCTCTCACGCCCCAAGAACCTACCCTCTGAGTCGACCTGGGGAGAAAGCGAACAGGCCCTGGCATTTGTTGTTGACAGCTTGAACAAGCTGTGATAGTCTTAAGATGTGATGGGGATCACAAGCCTGCGGCCGGGCATCGGTCGCAGGCTTCTATGTTTCCAGGAACCAGCGACCGCCGACTTCGAACTCAACGGAAGGTGGACGCTGGATGCCGAACACAGCATGGACACGGCGCGGTGGTAGTGAGGCGAGCCGGGGCATCACCCGGGCCTGCCTCCTGATCGTGATCAGCGTGCTGCTCGTCACCCTCTCTGCTCCGGCCGCCGGCGCCGCTGCCACGAACAGCGACGCCGCAGGCGGCGCGGCCACTCAGGTGGTCGCCTCCCTGTCGATCGACCCTGACGATCTGACATTCGAGCGGCACGAGGGTTACGATCTGGTCTCCCTTCGCGGGGCGCACTACACCACGACGCCCGCCGACCCCATGCTTCCCCTCCTCAGCATCCAGCTCCTCCTTCCGCCGGACACCGAGCCGTCGGACCTCACGGTCACCCACGGCGGCACAGTCACCATTCCTGGCGAGTACTCCATCCTGCCCGCTCCCCGGCCGGCGCGGTTCTCGTCTGACGAGGCGGTCAATATACCCCATCCGAATACAGAGACTTACAGCTCTGTGCTGCCGCATCCCAGATCGGTTGCCCGGCTGGCCGGGGGCGGCACTTCCGGCGGCTACCGGATGGCGAACGTCGCGGTGACACCGCTTCAGTACATCCCCGCGACGGGCGAGCTCGTCCTTCACACCGACATCGAGATCAGCGTCACCACCCGTATCGCGGAGCTTGCGCCGGCGGCCATGTCTCTCTCCTCCTCCGCCGGCGCCGCGCTCGCCGCGAGCGTCATCAATCCCGAGGCGGCGAGCCTCTACGCCTCCCGCGGAGGCCGCAGCGCCGACGCCGCGTACCTCATCATCTGCCCCGAGGCCTTCGCGACCGCGTTCGAGCCGCTCAAGGCGTGGAAGACCCGCAAGGGTGTCCGGGCTGAGATCGTCACCGTCGAGGAGATCCTCGCGAACCCGTTCTACGCCGGCCGCGACGACGCCGAGAGCGTCCGCAAGTGCATCGTCGAGCGCGCGGCGGACGGGGTCGAGTGGGTCCTCCTGGGCGGTGACACCGGGTTCGTCCCGGCGCGCAACGCCTACGACTTCTTCTACGACCAGGGCATCCCGTGCGACCTCTACTACGCCGACCTCGACGGCAGCTGGAACGCCGACGCCGACACGCGGTGGGGCGAGGAGACCGACGATGCCATCGACATGTACTCTGACGTCTTCGTCGGCCGCGCGCCCGTCAAGAGCGCCGACGAGGCGAGCATTTTCGTCGACAAGGTCCTCGAGTACGAGGGTGCCTTCTTCACGATGCCGGGCGACTACGAGACCGAGATCCTCTTCCTGGGCGAGATCCTCTGGGACGACCCCGACCCGTACACCGACGGCGGAGTCGCGCTCGACATGATCGACGATGCGCACATCCCCGCGCAGATGGGCGTCACCAAGCTCTACGAGAGCGAGGGCACGCTCTCTCGCACGGCCGCTCTCTCCGAGCTTGAGAGCGGATACGGCATCGTCGTCCACGAGGGTCACGCCAACATCAGCAACGCGAGCGTCGGCCCGGGCGCGCTGAGCGCGACCGACCTCGACGGCCTGACCAACGGCGAGCGCGGCGGGCTCTGGTACTCGGTGGGGTGCTGGAGCGCGGCGATCGACTACGACACGTTCGGCGAGCACTGGCTGACCAACGGCGCGGGCGGCGGCGTCGCCTACGTCGGGAACTCGCGGTACGGGTGGGGCTGCCCCGGCTACCCCGGACAGTGTGTGTCGGACCTGTTCAGCCAGCGGTTCTTCGAGTCGCTCTTCGACAAGGACCTGGTCCACGCGGGCATCGTCCACGCCGACGCGAAGCACAACTTCGTCGGCATCGCGCGGACCGACGACTACACCCGCTACGCGATGTACGAGCTCAACCTGCTCGGGGACCCGGAGCTTCCCATCTGGACGGCGACCCCCGAGCTCCTCTCGGTGGCTCACGACGACGCCGTCTCCTTCGACGCGTCGCGCGGCGAGCTCACCGTCGAGGTGACGGTCGCCGGCTCTCCCGTCGAGGCCGCGACCGTCTGCCTCATGACGAGCGACGGAGCCGTCTACGAGGTCGAGACGACCGACGCCGCCGGGCGCGCGGTGATCAGTGTGACGGAGCAGGAGCCCGCGGAGGCCACGCTCACCGTCACCGCGCACAACGCCATTCCGTACGGCGCGACCGTCACACTCGGCGGGACCACCGCCGTGGACGATGCGTTCGTCGCCGGTCGCACCGAGCTTCAGCAGAACTACCCCAACCCGTTCAACCCGCGCACCCGCATCGCGTTCTCCCTCGGAACGAGCCAGCGGGCGCGCGTCGCGGTCTACGATGTGGCCGGCCGCCTCGTGAGCGTTCTCGTCGACGAGGAACTCGAGACCGGCGAGCATAGTGTGGAATGGAACGGCACCGACGCGCGCGGCAGCGACGTGGCGAGCGGCACGTACTTCGTCCGGATGCTCACGGGCGGGTCGGTGGCCGAGAGAAAGATGGTGCTGATGCGATAGAGCGCTAACGCACACGGGGAACGACTGCTGGCCGGTCTCCTGAACGAAGTCATCGGAGAGCCTCCTTAAGCAATGACCATCGCAGGGGCCGGCCGGCAGACCAGAACCACCTTCCTCATCCCCGACACCCTCTATCACAGGAGCGTCTCGTCATGCGTACTGCGATCGTAGTTGTGTCCCTCTTTGCCGTTGCCACCTTCCTCTTCCTGGGCGGACTCATGTCGGCCGCGTACGGGCGCGAGCTCACGTGGGAGGCATGGGAGGAGAACGCCCCGCTCGGAAGCGCCTCGGAGGGCGCGCACGCGTGGGTGACCCGCGGGCTCTACGAGCGCTCGCGCGAGGTCGGGATGGGCGAGTGGCAGGCGGCCGGGGCCGCGATGGGTACGATGCTCCTCTGGGAGGTGTTCGAGGTGCGGGGGATGGATGCGAAGGGCGTCTCGGTGCAGGACCTCGCCGCCAACAGCGTCGGCATCGCGTCGGGGCTTCTGGGCGTCGAGCTCCGGTTCTCGTACGCCTCGTACGCGAACCCGCCCGAGCGCGACGACAAGGTCTGGCTGAACGTGCCGGGTATCCCGCTCAACGACATGACCTACGCGCTCGAGCTCGTCCACGGCGGCTGGGCGCTCGGGTACAAGTACATGGCCGAGCCGGGCGATCTTGTCATCGGGTCGACGGCCATGCCCGTCCACGGCGGGGAGGAGGGCGCCTTCACGGCCGTGCCGTATGTAGGCTACGAGTGGAAGACCGGCTGGCACGCGGCGGCCGGTGTCGATCGCGACAACGGCGAGATCATGACGGGCGGCGGGTACCGGTTCACCGTGCTGGGACTCGGCGCCGATCTGACCGGACTGCTGCGGGGCGATGACCTGACATTCGGCGTGAGCCTCTTCGCGGAGTTCGACTCGATCTTCTAGACGAAGGGACCCCTCGCGAGGTGGGGTGGC
>CAZAQL010000050.1:0-18575 GCA_964487295.1 uncultured bacterium
CCATCGACTCGAGGATGACATTCGAGCACCCCTCCTTCGTCGAGGTCAGAACCGAGACGCTGGCGTCACGGAGGACGGAGCCGACGTCGGCCACATCCCCGGCGAACTCCACGGCGCCGTCCACGCCCAGCACGGCCACGCGTCGCCTCAGTCTCTCCTCGAGCGGCCCGCCGCCGACGACGACGAACCTCGCGTCCGGCCGCTCCGACAGCACGCGCCTTGCCGCCCGGAAGAGGGTCTCGTGGTCCTTCTTGGCCGTCAGGCTCGCGATCATCACGACGCTCGGAGCCGTCGGCTCCGGCCCGTCTCCGGCGGCCGCCTCGCCCACGTCGGGCTCCTCACGGGCGGGGTTCGGCCTTCCGAGCACCCTCCCGAGCGAGATGCCGTTGCGGATCACGCGCACCTTCGACCGCTTCGTCCTGTGATGCCGGATGACGTAGTCGCGGACCGCGGCCGCGTTCACGACGACGCGGTCCGATGTCCACCCGACTACGCGCTCCACGAGGCGCAGGAACGGCGCTTCGTGAACGTCGACGTTGCGGACCGAGGTCACCACCAGCGGGACGCGCGCGAGCTTCCCTACGAAGGCGGTACGCCAGTTCGCGGGGAACAGGTACGAGTGGATGATCGCGGGGCGCTCCCGCAGCACGACCCGCATGAGTTCGACGGACGATCGCGAGAAGACGCCGGTCCTGTTCCTCAGCGATATGAGCCGCACTCCCGCGCGCCGGCACTCCTCGGCGACCGGTCCGACCGTCGAGAGCGAACAGACGACCGGTTCGTAGCGGTCGCGCGGCAGTCGCGTCGCGAGCTCGGCCAGCTGCCGCTCGGCGCCGCCCTGCACGAGCTGCCTGATGACGAACAGCACCTTGATCCGCTCGGCCGTCGCGAGCGAGGCCCGTCGACAGGTCGCGAGGTCGTAGAGCGCTTCGGTCTGACGGATCATGGCGTCCGAGCTGAAGCCGCGCTCGAACACGCTCCGAGCGGCGTGCGCCATGTTCGAACGGAGCTCCTCGTCGGCGGCGAGCTCGACGATGCGGTCGGCGAGCGATCGCGGGTCGTGGGGCGGGACGACGAACCCGTTGTGGCCGTCGGCGAGAACCTCGCTGACCCCGCCGACGTCGGTGGCGACGCATGGCAGCGAGACGGCCATCGCCTCCAGGATGACGATCGGAAGACCCTCCCACGCGGACGCGAGGGCGAAGATGTCCGAGGCGGCCAGCAGTCGGGGGACGTCGAGCCGCTCCCCCAGCATCGTGACGCGCCCGTCAAGACCCCTGCGCGTGATCTCCGTCCTGACCCTCTCCTCGAGAGGACCATGCCCGACGATGAAGAACCGGAGCCGTGGATGGGCCGCGATGGCCAGCTCAGCCGCGTCCAGCAGATTCCCGTGGTCCTTCTGCTCCGTGAGACTGCCGACGGTGATACAGAGAACCTCGTCCGGCTCGAGGCCCAGTTCCTCGCGCACCCCGGGACGATCCGGAGGCACGCGGAGCCGCGCGTCGTCGATCCCGTTCCAGATCGTCACGAGACGGCGGCGCGGAATGCGGTGAGCGGCTGCATGGGACCGCACGACGGCGGCCGAGACGCCGATCTGCGCGTCCTCTCTCACCGCCGCGAGCAGACTGATCGACCGCCGTATGAACTCGTTCGACCGGGCGACGTTGTGCTCGGTCCTGATCAGGCACGACGCTCCGCCGAGCACGGCCGCAGGCGCGCCGATGGCGAGCGCCGTGAAGTTGTGGTCGTGCACGACGTCGAACCGGCCCCGCCGGATGAGCGCGGCGAGCCGCAGCACCGCCAGGACGTTCAGCCGCGGCCCGCGGTTCAGGAAGTGGATGGGAACGCCGGCCTCCTCGAGTATGCCGCGCAGCGGTCCCCCGCCGACGACACAGCAGACCTCGGGCTCGTAGCGCGACCGGTCGTGGCCGAGCGCGTACTCGACCACGACGCGCTCCGCGCCGCCGGCGACGAGGGACTGCACAATATGGAGAACCCGGGCCATCTGCATCTCCCTCATGAACGACAGGCATCAGCTCGTCGGGCGTTTCTTCGCGACCGACGACCCGCGGACGCCGGCGAGCGGCGCCGGGAGGGACCAGCCTCCTCGATCAGACGCCGGTAGCGCTCGTCGATGCGCCGCATGTTCGTGTCCAGATCAGCGCGCTCCTGAACGACAGCGAGGTTCTCAGCCCGCGCCCGACGGCGGAGCTCCTCGTCGCGCCAGCTCTCCACGATGGCGCGCGCGAACTCCTCCGCGCCGGCCTCCCCGAGGAGACGTCCCGTGGAGCGGTCGGTGATCCAGTCACGGTTGGCCGCGTTATCGACGACGATCGGGAAGCTCCCGCAGGCCATCGCCTCAAGAAGCGAGGCCGAGACGCCGTCGGTCGGAACCGCCGACGCGTACATCGGATGCCTCTGCAGGAGCGACGGGAGCTCATCGTGACCGACCGCGCCCGCGAACCGGATCCGATCTCCCGCTCCGAGCTCGCGGGCCAGTCTCTCGAGGCCCTCGCGCGCCTCACCGTCACCGAGGATCGTCGCCGTGATCCCGGGAAGCTCGGCGGCGGCCAGAGCGACGCCTCGAACGATGCGATCGACGCGGTACGCGTCGTGCAGCCCGCGCGTCGCGATGACGGACGGCGCACGATCACAGCCGTCGCCCGGCCGGAAACGACCGAGGTCGATCCCGCGCGGGCACACGAACACGTCCGCCGGGTTCGCCCCGAGCTCCACGAGCCGGTCGGCGCTGTGCCTGGCCCACGCGTGAGCCAGGTCCGCGCCCGCGATCGCCCGCCGCGCGAAGTGCCTCGTCGCCGCGGGCGCGTCGGGCGCCACGACGTCCTGAGACTGAGCGACGACGACGCACGGCCGGACGCCGGTGCGCGCCGCGAGGTATCCGTAGCTCGCGACGCGATAGCCGACGACGATGTCGGGAGCGAGCGAGCGCACGATGCGGCGAACGCGCGGCTCGTTCAGGAGGTAGGCCAGCTTCGAGGCGCCGCGCATGCCGCGGCGGTGGCCGCCGATCTGGTGCAGAGTCACGGACGGGCCGAGCTCTCCGCCCCGGCAGACGGACACGACGTGCACCTCGTGCCCGAGTCGGTCGGAGACGTAGTCGACCCACGTCCTCGTGTTGATCGATCCCGCGTCAGCGAGAAAACAGATCCGCATGCCGAAGCCTCGGTCCTCTTGACCCCCTGCCGGCGCGTCCGAGCCCCGGACCTCAGATCCGGAACCCGGAGGCGACCGAGCCGCCCGCCGCGTGCGCGCATCTCCCCCACGCGCGCCGGGGGGCCGGACTACTCGCCCTCGTACTCGTACGTCACCGAGTTGAGAGCGTTGCCGAACTTGCTGAACAGCACAACGTGTCCGCCGACCTCCGCGCCGATGACGTCGTCGGTGTCGATCAGATCGACGTCGGGCATCGAGCCGAGCGACGCGTCAGCCACGTAGAACACGTGCAGGAAGAGGTGTTCGTTCGCGTTCGTCGTCGGCCTGACCTCGATGCGCCAGGCTCCGCTGTCCTCCTTGGCGCCCCCGCTCGGCACGTAGTTGACGCCACGGACCTCGAACTCGCGCCCGGCGCCTCCGACCTTCGTGATCTGGAACGGGGCCGGCAGGAGCGTCTTCACGAAGAGCTTCGAGTCGCCCTCCTGGATAACCGTCAGATCTCCCGAGACCTGCGGCTCGTTGAGCGAGTGCAGCAGCCAGCGTTTCTCGTAGCTCGCCGACGTCGCGTCCACCCGGTCGAGGACCACGAAGATGTCGGGCTTCACCCAGACGACCTCCCGCACGAACTCGTTGAGCTTGTAGGAGGCGTAGGCCTTCGTCGCATCCCCGCGCGCGTACGTGAAGTTCGCCGTGTTCTCGAAGTCCGTGATGATCCCGCGGTCCCGGACCGGGAGCGAGGCGTCGCCGCAGTGGTGGCCGTGCTCGTGGATCGCCGGCGAGATCTGTCCGCCGTCGTTCGACCACGAGCCGAACGTCGTCTCGTTCGGGTCGTAGACCGTGATCGTGTTGTGAGCGATCGTCCGCTCGAAGTAGTTGTGGTGGTGCGTCGAGGTGCTGTAGTCGTAGGTTCCCGAATCGATGGCGAGGAGATCGCTACCGCGCGCGATGAGGATGTGGTTCTGATGCGCGTGCGTATGGCCGGCCGGGTACTTCTCGCAGCGGAAGACGGCGTAGACGTCGTCGCTGCTCTCCGAGTAGTCGAACCCGGAACGCATGTAGACGGTCCCCATCGTATCGAAGTGCCAGGCGGTCGGCATGGACGTCGGCGCCTGAGCGGGAACCGTCGGGTCGTACTCGACGATGAGCATCCACAGGTTGTACGGGAGGATGTAGGAGAGCCCGACGTCGGCGATCTCATCGGCCACCCACTGCGCCGTCGCGTCACGGTACCGCCTGGCGAGCGAGTACATCGCGATGCGTGTGGCCTCCGCCGGAACGGTGTGGTGATGCGAGTCGCCCTGCCGCGAGCCGCTCATCTGCGACGCGGGCCCCGGCCCGTTCTTCGCGAACGTGTCGTACAGGTAGTACGTCGACATGTTCTGGAAGTTCGAGGAGACGGCGAATGGATCCGCGTCCGTTGCGGACGTCCACATCTCGCAGTGCTCGCGGAACTTCGTCGTGAGCACCGTATGCGTGTAGTCCCCTTCGAAGTACGATCCGTCGGCGCCGAGCTCATCGATCGCGCAGAGCGTATGCTCCGCGCCGTAGGTGTGCTCGTAGGCCGTGTCGCAGAGCTCCCGGGCATCCGCGTCGCTGACGCCCTCGCCGTAGAGAGCGAGGCCCGGTGCGCTGATCGTCCTCAGGAGCCGCGGCTTCGAGTGATAGTTGATCGTGCTGTCCCAGTCCGTCCCGCCGAGGTGATGGAGACCGCTCTGGATGATGGCCGAGCCGATCGTCTGCCGCTCGGCCGGCGTCAGGTAGCCGTAGCACCAGTCGAAGAAGTACGACCCTCCCCGGGCGAACTGCTCCAGGTTGGTCTGCCCGCTCGAGATCATGTAGTTGGCGATCTGCTTCGCCCGTGCGGCGTACTGCGTCTCCTGGCTCATGAGGTACGTGAAGCTGTACGCAGCCAGATAGGTCTCGTAGAAGTACGCCGACGAGAACGGAAGCGACTCGTTCATGTGTTCGTCGCACCAGGACTTCAGGGTCTGGTAGTCGGACGCCAGCGGGCCCGAGCACTTGGCTCTGAGCCCCGAGACCTCGCTCTGCGTGAAGTAGAGCCGTGGATGCGTCGGCGTGACGACGTACGCCTCGGCCGTGAGCGACACGAGCAGAAGGGCGACGGCCGCGAGAGCCGTCAGTGCGCTGCGGTTCATGGTGTCATGCCCCTTTCCCGGCAGGCGCCGGCAGGCGGTCCCGCCGGATGATCGTCAGACGATCGACGAGGGCGGCCGCATAGAAGTACGTTCCCGCAATCGACATGTGAGAGAGTCTCTGACCGAACAGGTTCGATGCCATGAGTGCGACGGTCGCGGAGAGGAACCCGATGGCGACCCCGCGTCCGAAGCGGTCGGTGGACACCCGAAGGAGCCTCCTGCCGCTTCTGAGACAGACGATGAACAGCCACGCGAGCACGCCGAGGCCGATGAGACCGGACTCCCCGAGCACCTCGACGTAGAGGCTGTGCGCGGACCATGGGCGGTCCAGATGCTGCATGGTGAGGTACGGGATCGACCCGTAGCCGTAGCCGATGACCGGGCTCTTGAGCGACTCGCGGATCACGATCGCCCAGATCTCGAGCCTCACGGCCGCAGACGGGTCCAGACGGTCCGTGGGATCGCCGTAGATGCCCGCTTCGAGCGTATCCATCGTCGTCTCGGCGACGCGCTCCTTCACGAAGCCGGGCGCCCACAGCGGGCTCGCCGCGAGCACGATCAGGAAGATGACGAACGCGCGCTTGCTCGCGAGCGCCGTGAGCAGACCGACCGAGAGGCCGAACCCGAGGAACGCTCCGCGCGACTTCGGCAGGAAGACGGCCACGGACGACAGGGCGGCGCCCGCGAAGAGCACAGCGCGCTTGACGAACCCCATCCCCCCGGCCGCGTAGAAGGCCCCGATCAGGAAGGACGCCACGATGGCGAAGTAGGCGCCGAGGTCATTGACGTCGCCCAGCGCGCCTCCGATGCGGCGCTCGCCGACGGCGGTGACGAACTGCTGGAGCGCTATGAGCGCACCGATGGAACAGCCGACGCTCATCGTGATGAGCAGGCTTCTGATCTGGCGCTCGTCCTTCACCGTGTTGACGGCGACGAAGTAGATCGCGAATCCTATCAGGCTCTGCCAGACCGCCTTGAGCATGGCGACCGAGTTGAACTCCGCGCCGCTCGCGGGGAACGTGATGGAACGGATGTACGAGAGGAAGAGCACCGCGATGAAGAACGCGATCGGCTTCGTGAGCTCCGTCCGGACGGCGGGCGCGCCGCCGTGCATGACCCGCGGGACGATCCAGCTGCCGAGGATGACCAGGAAGAGCAGATTCGGACCGTTGACCCCGGGGATGCCGCTCGCCGGCAGCCACTCCCCGATGGGCATCGCGAGCAGCCACGCATGGAGCGCGAGCCGCGGCTTGAGCACCGCGGCCAGCACGAGAATGCCGCCGATGAGCATCTTGATGATGCGGTGTGGCGCCTGCCCGTAGGTGTAATGGAGCTTGTAGACGGCGAACGCGATGATCAGCGCCATGAGCGCCCCGGCGATCGGCAACAGCCAGCCGTAGCTGTACTGCGGCACCTCCGCCGGAGGCGTGAGCGGCCGCGCGCCGCTCTCGTGTCCCGGATGTCTGCCTTCGCTCACGTCCCGCGCTCCTGCTTCTGTCCCCTCAGGCCCGGTAGCTCCAGGAGATGACGAACACCCCGGCGACGATGACGACGAGTCCGAGAATCCGCGTCGGGGGGATCGGCTCCTTGAGCAGCCACCAGGACGCGATGAACACGACCACGTAGGCGAGGCTGACCATGGGGTACGCCAACGAGAGCGGCACGTTCGAGAGGACGGCGATCCAGAACACGGCGCTCACGCCGTAGCAGATCAGTCCGATGAGAACGTGCGGCACCCTGAGGATCGGCACGAGCTGCCCCCAGACCGACCCGGCGGAGACCTCGCCCTGGTAGATTCCCATCCCCTTCTTGATCAGGACCTGTCCGACGGCCCCCAGCAGAACCGCGGTCAGGATCAGCGGGATCCCCTTCATTCGGTACGCTCCCCTCGTGCTTCCTCTGTGCTCGACCGGCTGTACCCGTAGTACTTGTAGTCGTAGTAGTAAGGCAGGACGTGCTCGAAGTTGTTCACGACCACGCCGATGACGTTGTCCTTCTCATCGCGCTGAAGCTCAAGACCTCTCTCCACGACCTCGCGTGGCGTCACGCCGGCCTTCAGGACGAGAACCACCGCGTCCACCCGGGCGCCGATGAAGAGCGCGTCCGGAACGGCGACGTTCGGCGCGGAATCGATCACCACGTGATCGAACGTCGACAGAAGCTCGGACATCAGCCGTGAGTCCGGGAAGGACTCGATGAGCCGTGTCGGCTGGTCGCGGTTCGAACCCGCCGGCAGGACGAACAGGTTGGGAAGCGCGGTGGCCGCGATGTCCGACTGCTCGAGACTCCCCCGAACGAGAGCGTTCGAGAGCCCAGTGCTGTTGTCCACCTCCATGACCCGATGGACTCGGGGCTTGCGGAGGTCGCAGTCGACGAGCACGGTCGTGCCGGCGTGATGCCGGGCCAGGGTGATCGCGAGGCTCGCGGCCGTCGTCGTCTTCCCCTCGCCGCGATTCGTGCTGGTCACGAGGATCGAGCGAGGCGTCCCATGACCGCTCCGCGCGATCTTGCGAGTGAGCCGCCGGAACTCGAAGGAGACCGGCGTCTCCCGCATCAGATGTCTGAGCATCTGCGGATCGCCCCCCGTCGGCCGCTCGCCCGTCTTCCTCGCTCGCTTCTCCTGCTTGGCGATCTCGGCGAAGATGTCCGCGTTCGGGACCGTCGCGAGAGCCGGAAGGCCAAGGGTCTCCTCGACGTCCTCCACGCTCTTGAACGAGGAGTCGCCCTGTTCGGTCGCGAGGATGAGACCCATGCCGATGACGAGGCCGCCGAGAACGGAGAGTCCGATGATCATCATGCGGTCGGGCGCCACCGGGGAGATCGGCCGCGTCGGCGGCTCGATGACCTCGAATCTGCCGCCCGCGCGCGCCGCCTCCAGCGCCTCGTTGATCTGGCCCGCCGCCGACTGGTCGAGGAAGGCCTCGTAGAGCGCCCGGTTGCTCTCGACCTCCTGGGTCAGGCGCGTCAGCTCGAGCTCCTGCTCGGGAGCGTTGGCGACGCCCTGCGTGTAGTTCCACAGGAACCCCTGGAAGCTGCGGCGACGCTGGTCGATCATCTGAACCTCGGCCCGCGCGACCTGCAGCTCGGCAAACGCGTCGATCGCGCGCTGCGAGGCCTCAGGGACCGTGCTCGCGGCCGTCGCCCGGGCCTGGGAGCGGAGCTGGTCCTTCTTCTCGGCGATGCTGACTGAGAGCGAGCTGATCTCGGGACCGCCGTCGATGGAACGAATGAGCGCCGGTGCGACCTCGCGCTCGAGCATCACCAGCTCCTCGATGAGCCGGTCGAGCTCGGGGAAGTCCCGCTGGATGAGGCTCTGATAGATCGTCTCGCCGGCCTCGCGAAGCTCCGCTCTGCGGCTGTTCAGGCGCTGTTGCGCCCCGTCGCTCTCGACCTGCGCCTGACTGATGAGCACGTCCACGCGGCCGACGTTCGCCGTGGTGACGGGGTTCTCGATCCTGGTGCCGGTCATGCGCGACGCCTGATACTCCTGGAGGCGCTGTTCCGCCTCGTCGAGCTTCTGCTTGTAGATGACGAGCTGGCGGACGCTGAAGTCGTGGACCGACCGGATCTGCTCGAGCTGTTCGCGGTTTGAGGCCCCGACGAACGCGTTCGTGATGTGCTGCGCGAGGAGCACGGCGCGATCCGGATCGACGTCCCGGACGACGACCCTGAATGCGTTCGTGGACGTTCGCACGACGGCGATCCGCATCTCGAGGAACTCGACCATCCGCGCCTCGGCGTACTCCTCGACCGTGAGTGCGGGGTCCTTCTCGTGCATGCTCTCCGCCCACTCCCTCACCCCCGGATCGTCCGTCATGTCGAGCGCCCTCACGAGCTCGACGAGGAACGTGCTGCTCTTGACCTTCTCCTGGAGACGCGACAGCTGCTCCTGCACCGGAGAACGGCCGACGAGGCGCGCGAGCGGCTCCGACAGCTGCTCCTGGGTGCGCACGACGACGGTGCTGCTCGCCTCGTAGATCGGGCTCAGCGTCGACGAGATGATGTACCCGGCGACGGCTCCGACGATCACAGGGATGATGAGAAGCCACTTCCTCCTCAACAGAGCCCTGAGGTACGTCCTGAGATCGATACCGCTTCCTTCCGGCTCGCGCATGTGACCCCCCGCGGGCGCCGCGCCCCCCGGACGCGGCAGCCGTTGACGCCTACTGGTTCTGAAGTTCCTCGATCTGCTGCTGCAGACGCCTCTCCTCGAGCGTCCTGTCGACCGAAAGGTAGAGCAGGTACGACTGCAGGACCTCGCGTGTCGCCGAGAGCAGTGATCCCGCCCCCGTCAGCAGCACCTCTCCGATGCTCGAACCTTCGGCCGGGACGACGATGCGGTCCCCCGCCGATACCCTGAACGGCCTCGCGGCGCCGTGGTCCGCGATGGCCTCCACGTCGACGTTCGCCGCGACGAGCGACCCCCCGCCGTCCATCACGACGACGACCTCTCGAAGCTCCGCCTCCCGTGTCGGCCCGCCTGCGACCGCGAGGGCCTGCAGCACGTCCATGTTCTCGGTCGTCGGGTAGGCGCCCGGTGAGTTGACCTCGCCGATGACGTAGAAGAGCCCCGGGCCTCCGACGCTGCCGCCGTAGAGAGCCGGGAACTCGATGGTGTCACCGGGCTTGAGCTCCGGGAGCTGCTTCGTCGAATCCCCGCGCATGTACGCCGAGAGATCGAACGAGATCACCTCGGGACCCGTCGCCGTCTGGCGGATGATCGACACGGAGGACAGGTCGGCCGACGGGAGCGGCCCTCCCGCCTGGCTCATCACCTGAAGAATGCTCGGGATGGACTCGAAGCTGTAGCGGCCGGGCAGCGCCACCTGTCCCGTCAGGAAGATGGCCCGGCTGTTGAACTGCTCCAGCGTGACCGTCACCTGGTTGGTCTCCCGCGTGTAGTCGCGGAGCCGCTGGGTCAGTTCGCGGCCGAGCTCGGTCGCCGTCTTCCCCTGTGCCATGATCTCCCCGACCGGCGGGAACGTTATGAGACCGTTCGTCCTCACGGTCACCTGACGATCGAGCTCCGGATGCCGCCAGACCGAGATCGTCAGAAGGTCGCCGGCGCCGATGACGTACTCGGTCATCTGGGCCGCCGCCGAGACCGACCATACGGCCACGCCGCACACCACAATCAGCCAAACGAGCCACCTCGCGCGCATGAACGGATCCCCCTTGCCGCGGTGCTTCCGAGCGCGGCGTCCGCGTGTTACGTGCTGTCGTCGTCGCATGCTCCGGCCGGCCGACTCGCAGGCAAACCGCACGCCGAGGCGGCATGCAGCATCGGCACGGACGTGCACAACGCTACCAATGCGACGACCGGCAGTCAACGGCGAGTGCGCGAAAGTGTAAGAAAATCCGACACATCAAGGCGCGGCACGGCCCCAGAAAAGGCCTAATCGATTGCCTGTACATCGATTATGGCGTTTCCCACGGCCTACGCGCATGTCGGAACTTCTGACGCTCTCCGCCACACGGCGCGATCGCCACCGTTCCCGGCATCCGTCAATGCATCGTATGTGCCATCGCAGTGTGGGGACGCTCGTTCCCTGAGGAATACTCCCGGACGGGCACGAGCCGCTTCGGGGATCTGGGTGGTCCTCAGGCGTCGGGCAGCCGCGAGGGGCGGACGAGCTCGGAGGGGTCCGTCCGGGCGCGGCGCGGGGCGCGCTTCACCCGCGCCTACATCGCCGCGAGCCGGACGATCCGATCGACGAGCTCCGCGAACGACATGCCGGCGGCTTCGGCGGCCATCGGCACGAGGCTCGTCGCGGTCATTCCGGGGACGGTGTTGACCTCGAGACAGGAAGGTGGCCGGCCCTCGTCGAGCCGGAAGTCCACGCGCGCGTAGCCCGTACAGCCGAGGCTCCGGCAGGCGCGAACCGCCAGGCGGGACAGCTCTCCGGCGGCCTCGCCGGGGAGTCTCGCGGGGCACGTGTATTCGCTGCGCCCCGCCGTGTACTTGCTCTCGTAGTCGTAGAGCCCGCCAAGAGGCGAGATCTCCACAACAGGCAACGGCCTGTCGCCCAGAACGGCCACCGTGAGCTCGCGCCCCGGGATGAACGACTCCACGAGAACGCGCGGCGAGAAGCCCGCCGCGACGCGCACGGCGCCGGGCAGCGAGCTCTCGTCCCGGACGATCGTGAGCCCCACCGTCGAGCCCTGATCGTTCGGTTTCACAACGACGGGATAGCCTCCGAGCGCGCGCACAGAGGGGCGGACGGCCTCCAGGACGAGGGCGTCCCCGCCTCCGTCCGCGCCCGGACCGGGGATCGCGATGTCGTCGGGCAGAACGGGTGCTCCGGCCGAGCCGGAGTCGCCGCCGACGACCAGCATCCGCCAGTCGGGCGTCGGCACCGAGGCTGCCCGCAGGAGCATCTTGGACAGACGCTTGTCCATGGCGGCCGCGCACGCGAGCACGCCCGAGCCCGTGTAGCGCTTGCCCGCGAGCTGAAGCAGACCCTGAACCGTTCCGTCCTCGCCGGTCCCTCCGTGCAGCGCCACGAACACCACATCGGCTTTCGCGACCGCCTCGCCCGAGACGGCGGCCACGGCACTTCCGCTCTCACTCGTCGGGTCCGGCGGAGCGCAGCCGATCTCCTCGGCGACAACCGCCTCGTCGACGCCGACGGGTCGGTCCCCGATGGCTGGATCGACGAGCAGCACCTCGTGACCGGCGTCCGCCAGCGCGGCGCCGACGGCCCGCCCGCTGGCGAGCGAGACGTTCCGCTCCGCGGAAGTCCCTCCGTAGAGAACGGCGATCCTCATGGCTCCTCCATCGTTGTTCATTCCGGGCGCCCCGCCCCCGATCTGCGCGCATCCTGGCGCTGCGGACCTCGCGCGCTCACCCGTCAGTCGCGCGGTGCCCGCCCCTGCTTCGCTCCGGCCGCCGCGAGGCGCGCGAGGACACGCTCCTCCCCCAAGAGCTCCGCGACTCGCCCGAGCGCGGGGCCGTGTGTCCGGCCCGTCAGCGCGGCCCTCACCGGCATGAACAGATCCTTGCCCTTGACATCCAGTTCGCGACCGGCCGCCTTGAGCGCCGTCTTGAACGACCGCTCGTCGAGAGGCACGGTCGACTCGTCCCCCGCTCCGCCGCCGGGCATCCCGAGAGACCGCGCGACGGCCTCGAGCAGTTCGGGAGTCTCCGGCCGCGACAGCCAGGACGCGGCTTCCGGCTCGACGTCGTGCTCCCCGTCGTAGAGCGGACGGAGTTCGTCCGGAATGTCGATGAGCCGCTCCGCGCTCTCCCGGACGAGATCGATCATCGCCGGGAACCGCGCGTCGTCGACATCGAGACCCGCGGCCTCGACGAAGGGTCTGGCGCGCTCAACGAGCACGGCCAGCGCGTCCTCGCGCATGTGGTGGCCGTTGACCCACATGAGCTTCCGCTCGTCGAACGCCGCCGGGTGCGAACTGACGCGCTCGAGACCGAAGGCGCCCGCGAGCTCGTCCCTGCTCAGGATCTCCTTCGCCTCGGGATGCGACCAGCCGAGCAGCGCGAGATAGTTGACGACGGCTGCGGGGAGATAGCCCTGGCGGCGCAGATCGGCCACCGAGGCGGCGCCGTGTCGCTTGGAGAGTTTGCTCCCGTCGGCAGCGACAACCATCGAGACGTGAGCGAAGGCCGGGGGCTCGCACCCGAGCGCCTCGTACAGCAGCATCTGTCTCAGGGTGTTCGAGAGATGGTCCTCGGCCCGGATGACGTGCGTGATGCGCATCCTCACGTCGTCGACGACCACGGCGAAGTTGTAGGTCGGACGACCGTCGCTTCGCAGGATGATGAAGTCGCCGAGCATCCCGCGGTCGAACGAGACCCGGCCGCGGACGAGATCCTCGATCTCCACGTCGTGCCGCGGACCTCGCACCCGGTACGCCGGTCTCCGCCCCTCCCGCTCGTACGCCCCGCGCTCCTCGTCGGTCAGGTTCAGGCAGCGTCCGTCGTAGTGAGGTTCGACGCCCCTCGCCCTCGCCTCCTCGCGCCGCTTTTCGAGCTCGGCGTCCGAGCAGTAGCACGGGTAGGCCCGGCCCTCAGCGAGGAGACGCTCCGCCTCAGCGCGGTAGATGTCGCCGCGTTCGGACTGACGGTAGGGACCGAGCGGGCCGCCGGTCCCTG
The DNA here is from genome assembly GCA_964487295.1 of uncultured bacterium. Taxonomy (GTDB): domain Bacteria; phylum Joyebacterota; class Joyebacteria; order Joyebacterales; family Joyebacteraceae; genus JAPEKQ01. Next base: position 13,444 of record CAZAQL010000050.1, read on the forward strand.
GACCCTCGTCCCAGGTCAGCCCCAGCCACTTGAGGTCCTCGAGAATGGCGGACTCCGACTCCTCGGATGATCGTTCGGTGTCCGTGTCCTCGATCCTGAGGATGAAGTCGCCGCCCTCGTGCCGGGCGAAGAGCCAGTTGAAAAGCGCGGTTCTCGCGTTCCCTATGTGTAGTTGCCCGGTCGGGCTCGGCGCGAAGCGCACGCGGACACGGTCAGTCACGGGAGTCTCCCTGGTCGCTGTGGATTGCTTTCTCGCCGGCGGCGGATGGCCTCAGCACGGCCACGGCCGTCGCGGAGATGGCGAGTCCCTCTCCCTCGGGGCCGAGCCCCTCGCTTGTCGTGGCCTTGACGGAGACGGCCTCGACCGGAAGCCCCGTCGCTAGCGAGAGCCGCTCGCGCATCCCGGGGATGTGCGGCGCGAGCTTCGGCGCCTCGGCGACGACGACCGCGTCGATCGCGGCGGGCTCGAGCCCCACGCCGCGGACGATCTTCACGACCTGTTCGAGCAGCCCGATGCTGGATGCGTCCCGATACGCCGGGTCGTCCGGGGGGAAGTGCCGCCCGATGTCCCCGGCCGCCGCCGCCCCCAGGAGCGCGTCGCAGACCGCGTGCGTCAGCACGTCGGCGTCGGAGTGCCCGAGGAGCCCCTTGTCGAAGGGGATCTCGATCCCTCCCAGCACGAGTCTTCGTCCCTCGACCAGCCTGTGCCAGTCGGTCCCGAACCCGACGCGCGAGTTCCCGAGGCCGGTCCCGGCGCCCGCCATGACCCGGGCTGCCTCAAGGTCGGCGGCGCAGGTGATCTTGCGGTTCGCCGGATCGCCGTCGACGATCGTGACGCGGCCGCCGGCGAGCTCCACGGCGCTCGCGTCGTCGGTCACGTCGCTCTCGCCGATGGCGCCGTACGCTCGCTCGAGGACGTCGCGCCCAAACCCCTGCGGAGTCTGCGCCAGGCGGAGGACGGAGCGGTCGAGGGTCGCGACGACCTCGCCCGCCTCCTCTCGCTTCACGGTATCGGGCACCGGGACGGCCGGGACCGCCGCACCGGTCTCACGCGCCGCCTCGAGGACGCGCTCGACGAGCTCGCGGGTCGCGAAGGGCCTCGCGGCATCGTGGATGAGGATCGTTGAGACAGAGGGAGACAGCCCCGCGAGCCCCGCCCTGACCGAGTCCTGGCGGCGCGCGCCACCGTCTACGATACGGACGGTCGTGGACCCGTCCCCAGGCAGAAGCCCCGCGGCGCGCAGCTGCCGCTCGGCGAGCGCGCGGTGCGATGGAGGCACGACCACCGAGATCTCCTCACAGATCGGGAGCAGCGGCTCCATCGCGATCACGAACAGAGGCCGCGCACCCAGAAGCTGGAACTGCTTCGGGGTGCTCCCTCCGACGCGGGTCGAAGCTCCGGCCGCGACGAGAACGGCGCCGACTCCGTTCACGGCAGCACCTCCCGTTTCGTCGTGTCGGTCCCGGCCGGCGCACCATCGTCCGGCGCGAAGAGCTCCCGATCGTCCGACGCGAACCGCTCCCCGCTGTCCCGCGCGAACCGCTCCTCACCGTCCGACGCGAACCGCTCCCCGCTGTCCCGCGCGAACCGCTCCTCACCGTCCCGCGGTTCATCGGTCTCGTCGCTTCCGCGAGAGCCGCCCTGCCTGGGACCGTCACTTCGACGCCTTCGTCGTCGCGGCGCGAGCAGCTCGTCGATCGCCTGTCTGATGTGGCCGACCTCGAGGATCTCCACGCCGCCGGGGCGTTCCGCCTTCGACAGCGCGCCGCGCGGCACCACGATGCGCCGATACCCGAGCCGGGCCGCCTCCTGCGCCCGCCGTCCGGCGAGCGCCACGGACCGCACCTCGCCCCCGAGACCGATCTCCCCGAAAACGCACGTCGTCGGGTCGATGACGACGTCCCAGTAGCTTGACGCGACGGCCAGGGCGATGCCGAGATCGGCCGCCGGCTCCTCGATGCGCACGCCCCCGGCGATGTTGACGAACACGTCGCGGTTCCCGAGACTCAGGCCGGCCCGGCGCTCCAGCACCGCGAGCACGAGCGGAAGACGCTTCCGGTCGATGCCCGCGCTCGAACGCTGCGGGGTCGCGTAGCTCGTCAGCCCCGTCAGCGACTGGATCTCGAGCATGAGCGCCCTGGTCCCCTCGATGCTGGCGATGACGGCCGAGCCGGACACGGGATCCCGGTCCTGCGAAACGAAGAGGCTCGACGGGTCCGTGACCTGAGAGAGCCCGGCGCCCGTCATCTCGAACACGCCGATCTCGTCGGTCGACCCGAACCGGTTCTTCACGGCCCGCAGAATGCGGTATGGGAGGCGCTTGTCACCCTCGAAGTAGAGCACCGTGTCGACCATGTGCTCGAGGATGCGGGGACCGGCGATGGAGCCCTGCTTCGTGACGTGACCGACGATGAACACCGGGACGCCGGTCTCCTTCGCGAACCGCACGAGGGCGGCCGCCGACTCGCGGATCTGGGAGACGCTCCCGGGTGAACCGGTGACGTCCGCGTGGAAGACGGTCTGGATGGAGTCGAGCACGAGCACTCCGGGGGGCGTCGCCGAGGCGGTCTCGATGATCCGCTGGACGTCCGTCTCCGTGAACAGGGCGATCCGCGGGGAGTCCACGCCGAGCCGCCGCGCCCGCATCCTGATCTGCGCCGCCGACTCCTCGCCGCTGACGTAGAGCACGGCCTCGCCCGTCCGGGCGATGGCGTCGCTCATCTGGAGCAGGATCGTCGACTTGCCGATGCCCGGATCGCCGCCGACGAGTACCACGGCGCCCGCGACGATGCCGCCGCCGAGCGTGCGGTCGAGCTCGCCGATCCCTGTCGCCAGGCGCTCCTCACGCCTCTCGCCGACGTCCGTCAGGCGAACCGGAGGCTCCGCGGCGGGCCGCTGCCGGGCCGCCGGTCCGGTCGGCCGCTTCCCCGTCACGACCTCGGACTCGACCATCGTGTTCCAGGCCCCGCAGCCGGGACACCTTCCGTGCCACTTCGCGGACTCGTGGCCGCATTCGCTGCAGAAGAAAACCGTCTTCCGCTTCACGTGCATCTCCCATCCACACGTTGCGCCGCCGCGACGAGCGCGGCGGCGGTTCCCCACACGTTACGCCCTCTGCGCTAGAAAATCGAGAAAGCCACGAAGCTCTTGGGGTTCTCGCTGATCCTCGCGACGAGCGCCCGCAGCTCCTTGACCGTGGCAAGGAACTCGTCGTGGGCCTCGTCCTCGGTCAGGAGCTTGCCCAACGTCCCCTCGCCGCTCTCGACACGGGTGATCATAGTGTCAAGCGAGGCCGAGATGGTCTCGAGGCGACCAGCCACTTCGACGAACGATTCGGAGGCATCGGCCATCGAGTCGATGGCGTCGGAGGCGGGATCGCGCTTCGCGTCGACGAAGCTCCGCACCTCGGCCGTCATGGCCTTGAGATCCTCCAGAGCCTCGTTGAGGCTCACCGTCGCCTGCTCCGCGTTCGCCAGCGTCCTGCGCACCTGTTCCTTCCCCTCGGTGTCCGTGAGGATCTCGTCCGCCGCATGGAGCACCTTGCGGATCTCGCCGAGGGCGTCGCCCATCTCGGTGACGACGTCGTTCATGCCCTTCTCGTATCCGCCGATGACGGTGCTCCCGGGCTCGATGTACTCGGCGCTCGAGCCGAGCCGGACGCCGACGTGCTTGGACCCGAGAAAGCCGTAGCTCCCGACGACGATACGGGAGTCCACCGGGATCCGGATGTCGCGTTCCACACTCAGCCCCACGCGCACCATGCCCTCGTCCTCGAGCGCGAGGTCCGACACGTTGCCGGCCTCGAGTCCCGCGACCGTGATCTTGTCGCCGGGATTGAGCCCCCCGACCTCGCGAAACATCACATCGAACTCGTACCGCTCGTCACCGAGCTGCACGCCGCTCAGCCAGAGGATGCCGACGATCAGGAGCGCAATGCACACGGTCAGCATGATCCCGACGCGCGTCTCGTTCGCTCTTCGTGCCATACGACTCCTCCACGACTAGAAACTGCAGGTGAAATCCGGCTCGGGTCTGGCGCGGTTGGCATGACCCCGCGCGATGAAGTTCCTCACGGCCTCCTGGTCGGTCTCCATGAGCTCCTCGGTCGTCCCGACGAACTCGATCCGCCCCTCGTCAACGAGCGCGACCCGGTCCCCGATGAAGCACGCGCTGTGCAGATCGTGCGTGACGACGATCGACGTTGCGCCGAGCTCCTGCTGGGTGTCCCGGATGAGCTCGTTGATCTGCTCGGCCATGATCGGGTCCAGGCCCGTCGTCGGCTCGTCATACAGGATGACATCGGGATCGAGCGCGATGGCGCGCGCCAGCGCCACACGCTTCTTCATGCCACCGGAGATCTCGGCGGGGCTCAGGTGAGCGATCCCGGAGAGGCCGACGAGACCCAGCTTCTCCTCGACGAGCCGCTCGAGGTCCTCTCCCCGCAAGCCAAGATGCTCGAACGCCGGCAGTCCGACGTTCTCGCCCACGGTCATCGAGTCGAAGAGCGCCGCGCCCTGGAACACCATACCGAAGTGCTGGCGAACCTCGTTGAGCTCCTTGACCCGCATCTCGAAGATGTTGCTGCCCCTGAATTCGATCCAGCCTCTGTCCGGATGCATGAGCGCGATGACGTGCTTGAGCAGCACGCTCTTGCCGCATCCGGAGGCCCCGAGGACGACGAGCGTCTCGCCCTCGTGGACGTCGAAGGTGATGCCTCGAAGCACATGATTCTCGCCGAACGACTTGTGAAGGTCCTCGACGTGGATGAGCTGTTGCGCGCCCTGTGTCGATACGTTCGTCATGCGAAAATGATCCCGTAGATGAGGGTCGTCAGGACGTAGTCGCCGATGAGGATGAGAACGCAGCTCGACACGACAGCGCGCGTCGCCGCCTGCCCGACGCCGACGGCGCCTCCCGAGGCCCTGAGTCCGGCGGTGCAGCCCATGAGCGCGATGATGCCACCGAAGGCGCACGCCTTGACCAGTCCGCCGAGCACGTCGCCCGCGTAGAAGAGCATCCGCATCCCGTCGACGAACACCTTCGACGAGACGTCGAGCGCCACGCCGGCGACGACGAACCCGCCCCCGATGGCGAGGATGTCGGCGATGATGGTAAGAGCCGGTAGCATGAT
>CAZAQL010000051.1:0-18236 GCA_964487295.1 uncultured bacterium
TCCTGGATCATCCAGTCCATGGTGGCCTCGCCGTCGTGAACCTCGCCGAGGCGGTGGGTCCGCCCCGTGAAGAAGAGGATCCGCTCGGTGGCCGTCGTCTTGCCGGCGTCGATGTGCGCCATGAGCCCGACGTTTCGCACCTTCTCCATTGGCGTGTGTGGCATCGTGTTCTCCAGTCGTTCTCCCGGGGGCGGCTCAGAGGTTACCGGTAGAGCGCCTTGATCGTCCCCCAGTTCCTGTTCTCCACGGGCGTCTGAACGCCTTCGAGGCGAAAGGCCATATCATAGTCCCAGTCGCCCGGGAATCCAGCCAGGTCCTGAAATGAGGTCCAGCGGTCCGCTGCCAGGCGCGCGTCCTCGATCCAGGGGTGCTCGAGCTGCGCGTCACCTTCCGCCTGCCCCCAGAACCACTCGCCCTCGGTCGTGCTCCGGGCGAGCATCTGGACGCTTATGCAGTAGCGCTGACCCGCGCTCACCGCGACCCGGTCGATCGAGGCGCTGTATCTCGTGAGACCATGCGGTCCCGGCTCCTCGTGGTAGCCGGTCACGTAGGTCTCGCCGATGAGGTCGGTCGGCAGATGCGTCAACGGGTGCGCGTAGTAGACGCGGATAACGAACACGCGGGGCGGCTGCCCCACGCAATCCACCGAGAGCGTGTACGGGCTCACGGCGCCCTGGTAGCCGTCGACGACCAGGTAGTACGTGCCGGGATCGTCGAGGTGGACGCTCAGCGTGCTGTCGGCGTTCGCGTGACAGGAATCCTCGCTGCAGTCCCTGAGCAGGAAGAGGTCGAGGTCGTCCGTCATCCCCGTGAGGCGGACCGTGAGGTCGATGTCGGGGCCGGGGATCGGCAGCTCGTAGAGCATCTCCGGTCCGGTCTCGTGCCAAGGATTGCAGCCACCGTAGAACTCCACGTCGTAGTGACCCAGCCCGTTATTGCCGGAGACCACCGAACCGCAGGGGAGGAGCTCAGGGTCCGAGCAGTTGAGGTAGCGGCTCTCGCGGCGCGTCGCCGACTCCGCCGCGGACGTCCCGTGCGAGGCGTTCCCGGTCGCGAACGTCCCCCACCACACGACCTCGGTGATGTCGTAGTCGGTCGTGGGGACGAAGTCGTCCGCGCACTCGGCGAAGAAGGGCTCGTCCGTCGAGAACTGGCTCGGGACGAGGCCCGGCGTCCCGGGCTCCTGACTCCAGACGGTCGTGTTCCGGCCGTGCGCCGGTGACGAGAACGCAAGAACTGCGACGGGGGCCAGCGGGACCGCCGGACTCATGGAGAGCGCCAGCGCGGCGATGGGGACCAACAGGGATGCTCGTCTCACAGTCTCGACTCCGGATGGTGTGTTCTCGCTCGACATCCTGACACGCCGAGCGGTTCGCCGCAAGGGATTCCGGGCAGCGGGGGCGTCAGGCAGGCTAGCGCAGGAGCACGACCCGTCCCCGCGCCTCGCCGGAGTCCGTCGCAACGCTCACGAAGTACACGCCGGAGGGCAGGGGGCGGCCGGCGTCATCGTCGCCTTCCCACGTGACGCCTTCGTCAAGCGCCCCGGCGTCGAGCGTCCGGACGAGCCGGCCGGCGACGTCGTGGATGCGCATGGGCGACGAAGCGGGCCGGTCGCAGCTCACGGTCACGCCGGTCGTGAACGGGTTTCCCGACAGCGCCAGGCGCGGCATCTCAACGGCCCCGGCGACGGGCGTCTCGTGCGGCGGGACCTCCGTGGATGGGTCGAGTATCGTGAAGTGCACCTCGGTGTCCGCCTGGGCGGGACCGCGGGGCCAGGCCAGCGCCACGCGCCCGTCCTCGAGCGTCACCGGGTGCGGCTGCGTGTCCCAGCCGAGGTAGGGCAGCCAGGCCAGCTCGTTCGTCCAGGATTCGCCGTCCCAGGCGTCGCGTGAGAAGAGCTCGTAAGGATCGCCGCCCGTCGACGTGGCGTAGTAGAGCCCATAGCTCCCGTCGGCGAGCTCGAGGGGGAAGCTGTCGTGCGAGTTCATCGTCGTCGTGACGCGGTTCTCGCCGCTCCAGTTCACCCTGTCCGGCGACGTCTTCGTGAACACGTCGATCTGGTAGTACCAGATGCCGGTCTTCCGCTGGTAGCTCAGAACGTACGTGCCGTCCGAGTGCCGCATGATGCGGTTGAGCGAGCCCGTGCTCACGTTCGTGCGGTCGTGGTCCCACGTGACGCCGTCCTCCGAGTGGGCGACGTAGCCTCCGTCGCTGAGCACGTCGTACGACATCGTGAGTGAGCCGTCCGGCTCCACGGTGACGGTCGGGTTCACGAGGTTCTCGGACGACCATCCGAGTGAGACAGCGCCCTCTCTCGTCCAGGCGACGCCGTCGGGGGATGAGGCCATGTGGATCCGGTACCCGCCCGTCTCGTTGGAGAGGTAGTAGATCTGGAGTGTTCCGTCACCGAGCTGCACGAGCGAGGGATGCCGTTCGTTCCCGGCCGTGCCGACGGCGAGCACCGGCGCGGACCACTCGATCCCGTCATCCGAGAAGGTGACGAGAACGTCCCCGTTCTCGAAGTTCGTGTCGAGCCTCTCGTAGGCGATCGCGAGACTCCCGTCCGCCAGCTGCGCCAGCGAGGGCATGTAGTTCTGGTGCGCGTCGTCCGTGACCTGGACGACGTCGTACGCCGCGGCGGGCGCGGACGCGAGAAGAAGCGCGGCGGCGAGGGCGGCCGCTGTCGCTGCGGGATGCTGCCGGGACGATGTGCGGCGGCGCGGCCGACGGGTGCGGCGCGGTCGCTCTGGAGCGGGTTGGGTCGTGTGCATGGTTCTCTCCCTGCGGGCGCGATCTGTCGCTTCTCCGATGGGTCTGACACCATCAAGTATAGCACGAACCCGCGGGAAGGCCTCGCGGCTGAGGATGCGCCCGGACCGCGGATTCCGGTCCGCGCGGCCGATGGCTGGCGTCTTGACTCGCCGTGAGCGTCCTGTTAGCATGCACAGGTTGCGAACGGCGCGGACCTGGGAGGCAGCGTGTTCAAGAAGAAGCCCAAGGACGATCAGAAGGAACGGCGAACGAAGTCGGGCCTCATCATGGTCAAGAACGGCGAGAAGCGTGAGGTCTCGTTCGAGGAGCTGGCGCTGTCGAACACGCTCTCTCTCGAAGCTCTCGTTCGCGTCCTGTCGCGCAACGGCAATGTCGATCCCGGCGAGCTTCTCAAGGAGATGGAGAAGGTCAAGTCGGAGCGCTTCCGGGACGGCATGCCTCCCGTGCCGGACGACGATCTGAAACACTAGGAGGGACGCTCCATGCGATATCTCTTTGCGATGCTCCTGCCGGCAACGGCGCACGCGGCTCCGGCCGGCGGCGCGGCCGGAGCGGGCTCCCGCGGATTCGATCCGACGATGCTCATCATGCTCGCCGCCGTTTTCGCGATCTTCTACTTCCTGATGATCCGGCCGGAGTCGAAGCGCCGCAAGGAGCGCCAGGAGATGCTGGACGCGCTCAAGCGCGGCGACAGGGTCGTAACGCTCGGTGGGCTGTACGGCGAGATCCAGGATGTGCACGACGACCGGATCGTCCTGCGCATCGCAGAAGGCGTCAAGGTCGAGGTATCGAAGCAGGCCATCAGCGCCGTGAGGGAGTAGCGCTTCCATGGCGGTTCTCGAGGTCGTCAAACACGGTCATCCCGTTCTCGTCGAGGGCGTCAAGCACGTCGAGACTGTCGACGACGGGATCCGGGAGCTCATCGACGACATGATCGACACCATGCGCAACGGCGAGACGCCCGCGGTCGGGCTCGCCGCGCCACAGGTCGGGCGAGCGATGGCGATCATCGTCGCCGAACCCCCGCCGGATCACGAGGGCACGGACGCCATCTACGAGGGCGCCGTCGTGCTCCTGAACCCGGAGATCGTTCTGGGATCGGGACACACCGTCGTCGAGGAGGGGTGCGTGAGCTGCCCGGGCATCACGGCCGACGTCGAGCGGCCGGCGCGCGTCGTCATCAAGGGACTGGACCGCGACGGCAATCCGGTCAAGCTCGATGTCGACGGGGCGCTGGCGCGGATATTCCAGCACGAGGTCGACCACCTGCACGGGAAGTTCTTCTTCGACCACGTCAACCCCATCAAGCGGCAGCTCCTCAAGTCGAGGATCAGAAGAACATAGGCGGGGCCCGCTCCGCCCAAGCGAGTTGCCGACATGCGCATCATCTTCATGGGGACCCCGGACTTCGCGGTCCCCTCTCTCAGAAGCCTCCACGCGGCGGGCCACGAGATCGCGCTCGTGGTCACGCAGCCGGACCGGCCGGCCGGTCGCGGCCGACGGCTCACGCCGCCACCCGTCAAGACGGCCGCGCTCGAGCTGGAGCTTCCCGTCGAGCAGCCTCAAACGGTCAACGCCGACGAGTTCATCGAGAAGGCTCGAGCGCTCTCGCCCGACCTCCTCGTTGTGGTCGCGTTCGGACAGATCCTCAAGCAGCGCCTGCTGGACCTGCCGGCGCACGGCGCGGTGAACGTGCACGGATCGCTTCTCCCGGACTACCGGGGCGTCGCGCCCATCAACTGGGCCGTCGCCAACGGCGAGCGGCAGACGGGCGTCACGACCATGTACATGGCAGCGACCGTCGATACGGGTGACATCATCCAGCGCCGGAGCACGCCGATCGGGCCCGACGAGACCGCCGGCGAGGTCTACGAGCGTCTGGCGAGGCTCGGGGGGGAGCTCATCGTCGAGACCGTCGGTCTCATCGAGAAGGGGTGTGCTGAGCGCGTCCCGCAGGGTGAGCCGCGCGTCGGGTACGCGAGGAAGCTCAGTCGCGCCGATGGGCTCATCGACTGGGACCGCCCGGCTGTCGACGTCCACAATCACATCCGCGGCATGACGCCGTGGCCGGGCGCCACGACCAGCCTCGGCGAGCGGCGCCTGCTCGTGCTGCGCTCGCGCGTCGGTGAGACCTCGACGTCCTCCGGCCGGCCGGGAACGATCCGCTCCGTCGGAGCGGAGGGCATCGAGGTCGAGACGGCGACCGGCAGCGTGTTCGTGACCGAGGTCAAGCCGGAGGGGAAGCGCGCAATGGGCGCCGACGAGTTCGCACGCGGCTACCGTCCGGAGCCGGGCATGCGGTTCGGGGGCCGAGGGGGAGACGCGTGAGGCTCGGCGAGAAGCGCCTGTTCATCACGATGTCCGCCGGCGGCCTCGGTCTGCTTGCTGTGGCCGCCGCGCTCGCCTGGTATCTCATCGCGCCCCGTCTCGAGGCGATCTACCCGGAGCTCCCGGAGGTCGTGGGCATCGCGGCGCTCCTGGCTTCGCTGCTCGTCGCCGTCGGGCTTCTGCTCGTGGCGATCTCGGCGATGACCGGTCGGCGGATGCTCCTCGGTCAGCGGATCACGACGACCGTCACGCGCGTGCTCTTCCAACCGGTCCTCATGCTCGCGAGCCTGCTCGGCATCGACCGCGACCGCGTGAAACGGTCATTCATAGCCGTCAACAACGCGCTCGTCATGGCGGGGCGGCGCGCGGAGCCCCCGCGCCGGGTTCTCCTCCTGCTGCCGCACTGTCTGCAGGCTACGGACTGCCCTCACAGGATCACGGGCGGTCTCATCGAGAACTGCCGGGGATGCGGGAAGTGCGTCATCGCCGGTCTGCTTGAACTCGCGAGGGACCACGGCCTTCCACTGGCCGTCGCGACGGGAGGGACGCTCGCGCGGCGCGTCATCAGGGAGCAGCGGCCCGACGCGATCGTCGCGGTCGCCTGCGAGATGGACCTCACGAGCGGGATCAGGGACAGCTACCCGCTCCCCGTGTACGGCGTGCTCAACGAGCGCCCCCACGGACCCTGTCGTGACACGACGGTCGATCTCGAGGAGGTGCGCGCGGCAATCGCGATGTTCGCGGCGCCTGGGAGGACGGGTACCGATGACAGCTCGTGAGACGGCGCTTCAGGTCCTTTCGACGTGGGAGTCGACCGAGCGGCGCGCGGACGCGATCCTGGAGCGCGAGCTCGCGCGGTCCGCGCTGTCATCGAGAGACCGCGCCCTCACCCAGAACCTCGTCTACGGAGTGCTCCGCTGGAAGGGGAGGCTCGACTGGGTGCTCGACCAGTACGTTCGCGGCGGGCTCTCATCGCTGCCGATCTCCATCCGCAACGCTCTCAGGCTCGGACTCTACCAGATCGACTTCCTGGACCGGATCCCGCCACGAGCGGCCGTCAACGAGTCCGTGCGACTCGCGCGCCGGTTCGGGCACCGGGGAACCGCCGGGCTCGTCAACGCGGTGCTCAGGAACATCCTGACCAGCCTTCGTCCGGACTTCCCGGATGCCGGCAAGGACCCTGTCGGGCACATCAGCACGATGCAGTCGCATCCCCGCGTCCTCGTCGCCCGCTGGATAGCGCAGTTCGGTGTCGAGAACACGACCCTGCTCTGCGAGTACGACAACCAGCCCCCTCGGCTCGTGGCGCGAGCCAACGGCCTGTCCTGCTCGGCGGACGCGCTCGCGATGGCCCTCGCGGCCGAGGGCGTGCCGACGAAGCCCGGACGGTACTTCCCGGAGTGCCTCGAGCTCATCGATGCGGGAGACGTGACGCGCCTGACGAGCTTCGGCGAGGGGCTCCTCCAGATCCAGGATGAATCGACTCTCGCGGCGGTGCGGCTGCTTGCCCCCCATCGGGGGGAGTGCGTCGTCGACCTCTGCGCCGCTCCGGGAGGCAAGACGACGTTCATAGCCGAGATGATGCGTGGGGAGGGGCGCCTGATCGCACACGACGTCTCGCCCGAGCGCATCGAGATGCTGCGCGCCAACATCGAGCGTCTTGGCGTCGAGAACTGCGAAGTGGCATGCACTCCTCAGACGTCGGACGGGTTGCCGCCGTGGACGCGGACGGACGCGGACGCCGGCGAGGGGCCGAGCCGGGACGTGCTGGAGGATCTGCTCGGACGGGTCGATGCCGTGCTCGTCGACGCCCCGTGCACGGGGACAGGAACGCTGGCCAGACGGGCCGACGCGCGCTGGAAGTTCGACCTTCGCGCGCGGGAGCGGACGCGGGAGCACGTCGAGGACCACGAGCGCTACCACCCGCGCGGGATCCTCTCGCGGCAGACCAGCCGCCAGCTCAAGCTCCTCGTGCAGGCGGCGGACCTCGTCAAGGTCGGTGGCCGTGTCGTGTACAGCACGTGCAGCCTCGAACCTGAGGAGAACGAGCAGGTCGTGGAACGCTTCCTGGTCAGGAGGCCGGAGTTCCGTCGTGAGGATCCGACCCCGTTCGTGCCGACGATGTTCGCGGACGGAGAACATGTTAGAATCCTGCCGCACCGTCACGGCATCGATGGGGCGTTCGCGGCGCGTCTCGTCCGGACGCGGGAATCGGACGGAGCGGAGGCGGCGGAGCAGAGCCACGCTGTGACACTTGAACGCGAGGGTGTGGATGAACCGGCATGAGCGAGAGGAGACGGGAACAGGGACGCCGGCGTCCGGACGGGCGCCTGCGCGTTCTCCGGGAGCCTGGCTTCGCGCGCTCGACCGGCTCGCTCCCGAGCGCTGGACGCGACCGCTCAGGCGCGTGGGCTTCTACGCGTCCGCCGTCGCGGCAGCGTTCGTCGCCGCCTTCCTGCTGGTGAACTACGTCATCATGCCGCTGATGGTCAAGCGAGGCGATCTCGTGCGCGCGCCGGCCGTCGTCGGCCGCTCTCTGATCGAGGCCCGCGCGGCGGCCGAGGAAGCCGGGCTCAGGATCCGGGTCGAGATGGAGCGGCCCGACCCCGTGGCTCCGGCCGGCAGCATCATCGAGCAGATGCCCGCCGCCGGGACAAGCATCAAGTGCGGTCGAACGCTCCTCGTCGTGACGAGCAGCGGTCTGGACCTCAGGGAGATCCCGCGGCTCGCGGGGATGCCCGCGAGGCAGGCGCAGCTCGAGGCGGAGAGCGCGGGGTTCGCAGTCTCGGAGATCGTCGAGGTGCACTCGCCGACCGTGGAACGAGGCGACGTCGTCGGCAGCGATCCCGGGGCTGGAGCCGTGCACCCCGCCGGGACCGGCATCCGTCTCGTCGTGAGCCTCGGGCCGAAGCCGCTCGAACTCGTCATGCCCTCGCTCGTCGGCAAGACGCCCGAGGAAGCGCGCGTCATCGCGGAGGGTCTCGGACTCGTCGTGCGGACGAGCCGGTACGGCTCGGGACGCAGCAGTGCGCTCCGAGACGTCGTCATCCTTCAGGAGCCGCCGGCCGGCACGCGCGTGCTCGAGGGCGACGAGGTCCGCCTGCGGATCGGGAAGGGCTAGATCGCGACCCCGGGAGGCCCGGGGATCGGGAACGGCACCTGCGGGTCCGCGGGGCCCGCTCGACGGCAGAGGCCGCGATATCCGGAACGGCACCTGCGGGTCCGCGGGGCCCGCTCGGCGGCAGAGGCCGCGATATCCGGAACGGCACCTGCGGGTCCGTGAGACCCGCTCGGCGGGAGCGGTCGGGTCGCGGAACAGGCGATCGTCGCTGGTCGGACGGAAGCAGAATGGAAGGAGCTTCGGGCATGGGAACGGGCAGGATCCGGATCGCCCCGTCGATCCTCGCCGCCGACTTCACGCGGCTGGGCGACGAGATCAGGCGAATCGAGGACGGAGGGGCCGATCTTATCCACGTCGACGTGATGGACGGGCACTTCGTGCCGAACATCACCATGGGGCCGTTCATCGTCGAGGCGGTCCGTCGATCGACGGACCTGCCGATCGACGCGCACCTCATGATCACCGAGCCCGAGCGCTACGCCCGGACGTTCGTCGACGCCGGCGCCGACTACGTCGTTTTCCACACCGAGATCACCGAGGACCCACGACCGCTGCTCTCCTCGATCCGCGAGGCCGGAGCGAAGGCCGGTCTCTCGATCAACCCTCCGACCTCCGGGGAGCGCGTGCTTCCCTGGCTGCCGTACCTCGACATGGTGCTCGTCATGACGGTCAATCCCGGGTTCGCGGGACAGAGCTTCATGCCCGAGGTGATGCCGAAGCTCCGGGCCGTTGCTGACGCGAAGCGTCAGCAGGGGCTCGATCTGCTCATCGAGGTCGACGGAGGCGTCTCGGTCGAGACGGCCGCGACAGTGGCGATGAACGGGGGCGAGGCGCTCGTGGCCGGCTCCGCCGTGTTCGGGGCGGAGGATCCGGGAGCGGCCGTCGAGGCGATACGCCGCGCGGCCCTGGAGGGCCTGTGACGGCCCCGGACCTCTCGCTCACGGGCTTCGGTCCGATCGTCGCGACCGCCATCCACGACGGGCACGCCGTCCGCCCGTCGCTCCTGCGCCTGATGAACGTCACCGAGGCGCAGCGACTCCGCGACGAGGATCCCCACACCGGGCGGCTGACCGTGGTCGGCGACGCGCGACTGGTCGTGCACACATCGCGGTTCGAGGTCGACCTGAACCGCACGCGCGAGAAGGCCGTCTATCTGCGGCCCGAGGATGCCTGGGGGCTGACGGTCTGGCGGGAGGTCCCGGACCGCGACGAGCTCGAGCGCTCCTACGCGATGCACGATGCGTTCTACCGTCGGGTCGAGGATCTCCTCTCGTCCGTGGAAGCCGAGCACGGGGGGTTCGTCGTGCTTGACCTGCACAGCTACAATCACATGCCGGACGGGCCAGGCGGAGTCCCGGCGGACCCCGAGCTGAATCCCGTCGTCAACGTCGGGACCGGCAACACGGACGCCGGAAGGTGGCGTCCCCTCATCGACCGGTTCATCGCCGATCTGGCGGCGTTCGAGACCGGTGGAGAGCCGCTGGATGTTCGTGAGAACGTGAAGTTCAGTGGTGGTGATTTCACGCGCTGGGTCAACGAGCGTTTTCCGGGCTCGTCGTGCTGCCTGGCCGTCGAGTTCAAGAAGACCTTCATGGACGAGTGGAGCGGCCTGCTCGACGAGAGACGCTTCGCGATCCTGCTTAGGGCCCTCACAGCCTCGCTCCCGGGAGTGAGGGAGGAGTTAGCGGCTCTCACCTGCTAAGCCTGCGCCATGTAACGGCTTAGCTCATCGAGTCGCACTCGGGGGCACGAGATACCGGTCTTCCCCGGATTTCCCCTTGCGCGATACCTGACCTGCTGGTATATTCTCAAGGCTGTGCCACTTGTAGGCCCGGGACTCGGTGAGTCCGGCGGGGCAGGGGATGTGTATGCTCCGTTCAGGGTCGTGTTGGTTTCGTGTGCCCTGGGTCCGCGACCCTCTCGTTCTCGCCGCGGCCACCCCGGTGTGTGGTCTCGGCGCGCGGAACCCGAGGAAGGTTGGCTGCCGCGCATGTTCGATCAGCTTTCGGACCGACTGCAGAGCGCGTTCAAGTCGCTGACCGGCCGGGGAAGGCTCACGGAGTCCAACATCGAAGAGGCCATGCGCGAGGTGCGGCGCGCGCTTCTCGAGGCCGACGTCAACTTCAAGGTCGCGCGGCAGTTCGTCGACGACGTGAAGGGGCGCGCGGTCGGGGAGGACGTGCTCAGAAGCCTCACGCCGGGCCAGCAGGTGGTGAAGGTCGTCCATGACGAGCTGGTGAAGCTCCTGGGCGGCACGGGAGAGCCCTTCAGGATCCCGTCGGGAACGCCTGCGGTCATCATGATCGTGGGTCTGCAGGGGTCGGGCAAGACGACCTTCTGCGCGAAGCTCGCGCGGTACCTGAAGCAGCGCGGTAAGCACCCTCTCCTCGCGGCGGCCGACACGTACCGGCCTGCTGCGCAGGACCAGCTCTCGACGCTGGCCTCGCAGCTGGATGTTCCGGTGCACACGGGCCGCCCCGGCGCCGATCCGGTCGAGATCACGACCACGGCTGTCGAAGAGGCCGGTGCGCGCGGGGCCGATGTCGTAGTGCTGGACACGGCGGGCCGTCTCCACGTGGACGAGGAGCTCATGCACGAGCTCGAGCGGATCAAGGCGGCGACTGAGCCCGCCGAGGTGCTGCTCGTGCTCGACAGCATGACAGGCCAGGACGCCGTGAACGTGGCGCAGGAGTTCGTCGAGCGGCTCGATTTCACAGGAGCCGTGCTGACGAAGATGGACGGTGACACGCGCGGAGGCGCGGCCGTCTCGCTGCGGGCGGTCACGGGCCGGCCGATCAAGTTCGCCAGCGTGGGCGAGAAGCTGGACGCCCTGGAGCCGTTCCACCCGGACCGCGTGGCATCGCGGATCCTCGGGATGGGTGACATCGTCACCCTCGTGGAGAAGGCTCAGGACGTCGCCGACGTCGAGCAGGCCGCCAGACTCGAGGAGAAGCTCAGAAAGCAGACGTTCACCCTCGAGGACTTCTACGAGCAGCTGCAGGCGCTCAAGAAGATGGGGCCAATGGACCAGCTCATGTCGATGATACCCGGCATGGGGAAGCTGAGTCAGTCGGCGGTGGATGAGAAGGCCTTCGACCGCGTCGAGGCCATCATCAACTCGATGACGCCCGAGGAGCGGAGGAAGCCAGGCATCATCGACGGGAGCCGCAGGAAGAGGATCTCCAGAGGAAGCGGCACGACCGTCCAGGATGTCAACCGTCTGCTCAGGCAGTTCGAGTCGATGAAGAAGATGATGAAGCAGTTCGGGAAGGCCGGACGAAGGGGCCTCCCGGGACTCAACCCCTTCGGGGGCTAGGTCCTCACGTTACTCTGAGGAGGAACACGGGTGGCAGTTCGCATCAGACTGCAGCGCAAGGGTGCACGGCACATGGCGTTCTTTCGGATCGTCGTCGCCGACTCCCGCGCCCCAAGAGATGGGCGCTTCATTGAGCAGCTCGGTTACTACGATCCGCTGAAGGAACCGGCGGTCATAGACGTTCAGAGCGAGAAGGCCATCGGGTGGCTCCAGAAGGGCGCGCAGCCCTCGGAGACCGTCCGGTCGCTCTTCTCCCGCATCGGTCTCATGGAGACCTGGAACGAGATGAAGAAGGGGCGTGCCTACGCCGAGCTCACGCACATCGAGGAGGAGGCCCGCAAGAAGACCGAGGCGCGGGCTGCGATGGAGCGACGCGCGAAGGACGACAAGCAGCAGAAGAAGCAGGCCGAGGTCGAGACACCGGGTGCGCCCGAGAGTGGCGCGGCGCCGGAGCCGACCGAGGATGCTGCGGTCGCTGAGGTCGGGGCCGAGGCCCCGGACGAGAGCGGCGAGGCGGCCGTCGAACCCGCTGAGGACGAGGTCCCGAAGGAGGCTCCGGCGGAGGAGCCCACGGCCGAGTCCGAGCCTGCCGGAGAGAAGCCGGCGGACGAACAGGGAAGCGCTGATGGAGACGAGACCAAGGCCGACGCGTAGCGTCCGCGATATGGACGTGCAGCGTCCGCGAACGGACGTGTAACGTCCGCGAACGGACGTGCAGCGTCCGCGAACGCCGGTAGATCACGCCGGCGGGACATTCGTCGGTCGGGGCCCAACGTTCACCTCCAGTCTCCCGGAAAGGTTGGCGCGATGTTCGACGAGGAGACCAAGACATCTGAGCGGGAGGACTTCTCGCTCCAGGAGCTTGTCGAGTACGTGGCGCGCGGCCTCGTGACGAACCCTGATGCGGTCCAGGTCACCGAGACCACGAAGGGCGACATGACCGTCTACGAGGTGCGCGTGGCGGACGAGGACAAGGGGCGCGTGATCGGCAAGAACGGTCGGACGGCCAAGGCAATGCGGGCCATCGTCGGCGCAGCGGCCACGAAGGCCGAGCACAAGGCGACGGTGGAGATCATCGACTAGCCTGACGTCAGCCGGCCGCGCTTCGGCGGGGACATCCGATGAGGGAACTCGACACGTGGGTCGAGGCCGGCGTCGTCCTGAGGCCGCACGGACTGGCAGGCGAGGTCGTCGTCGATCTGAAGAACGACCTCCTCAAGCTGGTCTCGGCGACCATGCCGCTTCGCTGCACGAACGCGAGAAGCGACGAGGAGTTCACCCTCATCGTCGAGAAGGTCAGGGAGTACAGAGGTCGGCTCATCATCGGTTTCCGGGACCGTCTGACGAGGGACGCCGCTGATGAACTCCGGTCCACGACGATCTGGATGTCCAGAGAGCAGATAGGTCCTCTGGGCGAAGACCGCTGGCTCGTGCAGGATCTGGTCGGCATGACGGTCGTGACCGATCAGGGGGAGACACTCGGCAGGCTCAGCGAGGTCATGCACCACCCCGCGAACGACGTTTTCGTCGTCAGTACGGAGAGCGGGGAGATCCTGCTTCCGGTGATCGACGACGTCATCAGACACGTTGACATCGAGGGCGGTCGGATGACCGTGACCCTGCTGCCGGGCCTGAGGTAGCGCGAGCGCCCCGACGAGGGAGCGACCCGTGAGGATCGACATTCTCACGCTCTTCCCGGAGATGTTCGAGGGGCCGCTGAGCGAGAGCATTCTGAAGCAGGCCCGAGAGAAGGGCCTGATAGACATCCGGCTCACGAACATCAGGGACTACGCGAGAGACAGACACCGGACCGCTGACGACTACCAGTACGGTGGCGGAAGCGGGATGGTGATGAAGCCGGAACCGATCTTTGAGGCGATCAGGGACGTGGTCGGCGATGAGGGATTCAGCGCCGAGCCGGCCGAGCAGGAAGGCGCATCGCCCGGTGAACCGTGTGAGGGCGCACGGGCGGACGCGGGTCCACAAGGCCACGATGGCCGAGCCGTCGTCCTCCTGAGCGCTCGTGGACGGCTCTTCGACCAGTCGCTGGCGCGGGAGCTCTCGGGGTGCGGGCGTCTCGTGCTCATCTGCGGTCGGTACAAGGGCGTGGACGAGCGCGTGAGCAGGCTTGCGACGCACGAGGTCTCCGTCGGGGACTACGTGCTGACCGGCGGGGAGCTTCCCGCGGCGATCATCGTGGACGCGGTCGCGCGACTCGTTCCGGGAGTGCTCGGAGCGATGGAGTCCGCGGAGACCGACTCCCACTTCGACGGCCTTCTGGGTCCGCCAGTCTACACGCGGCCGGAGGTCTACGAGGGCGACGCCGTCCCCGCCGTGCTTCTCTCGGGAGACCACGAGAGGATCAGGGTCTGGCGGAGGACCGAAGCGCTCCGCGCGACGCTGGCCAGACGTCCCGATCTGCTTCGGGAAGCTGCACTGAGCGACGAGGATCGGAAGATCCTGGAGCTGATAGACGAGGAGACAGGGCACACGAGCAGCTGACACGGGCCGAGCCGGCCGGGAACGACCCCGGATCGCGACGGACCGAGGATGTGCGCCGGCCCGGCAACCGTGGGGGAACGACCATGAACGAGAAGATACGAGAGATCGAAGCACAGCAGACGCGGACGGACATGCCCGATTTCAGCATCGGCGACACGGTTCGCGTCGATGTGCGCATTCGGGAGGGCGCGAAGGAGCGGACGCAGGCTTTCGAGGGCACCGTCCTCGCCCGGCGGGGGAGCGGCGTGAACGAGACGTTCACGGTTCGCCGCGTTGCCTCAGGCATCGGGGTGGAGCGGGTCTTCCCTCTGAGCTCTCCGAACGTCCAGACGATCAAGGTGACGCGTCGGGGCAAGGCGCGTCGCGCGAAGCTCTTCTACCTGAGAGAGCGCACGGGCAAGGCCGCCAAGACGAAGTCCCGCGACCTGTCGTGACCGAACACCCGACCCGCCGGCCCTCCGAGGCCGGCGGGTCGCTTTGTCCCCCCGGCGTCCCCCGTGTATGGAACCCCAGCCGATGAGCGATCCAGACAGAGATGTGCCGGACCGAGACGGACGAGCGTCTGATCCTGCCGCGAACGTGCCTGATCGAGCGAGCCCCGACGGGATGGACCTTGGGGCGATGAGCATCGCCGCGATCCGAGACCTCGTCGCGGCGGCGCCGCCCGTGCCGGGAGACGTTCTCTGGAGCGCGCTCGAGTCGGACCCGAGACGAGGTGTTCGCGAGGTCGCCGGGCGGTTGCTCCGAGCGCGCAGGCGGCGGGTTCGTGAAGCCGACCGGTTCGACGGGCTCCGCCGTCACGAGCGCGAGCTGTGGGCGCGTGGCGTCGAGCTGGTCGCCGGCGTGGACGAGGCGGGGCGAGGACCGCTCGCGGGCCCTGTCGTCGCGGCCGCCGTCGTGCTTCCGCGCGAGTGCGCCATTCCGGGGCTCGACGACTCGAAGCGACTCACCCCCGAACGGCGAGATACCCTCATCGAGCGCATCGTCGAGCAGGCGGTCGCCGTGGGCATCGGACGCGCGTCCCACGAGCGCATCGACGAGGTCAACATCCTTCGTGCGACGCTGGGCGCGATGGCGGACGCTCTGCGGCAGCTTGACATCGAGCCCGGGCACGTACTCGTCGATGGAGCGAACCAGATCCCAGGGGTAGTGTGGCCGCAGACGGCGCTCCACCAGGGGGACCAGCGGTCCGCGCCGGTCGCCGCCGCGTCCATCGTGGCCAAGGTCACGCGAGACCGCCACATGGTTGAGATGGACGCGCTGTATCCCGGCTACGGGTTCGCTCGCCACAAGGGCTACGGCACCGAAGAGCACATCGCGGCTCTCACGAGGCTCGGACCGTGTCCGATCCACAGGATGTCGTTCCGCGTCGTCGAGGAATCGTCGGGCGGACCTTCGGAGCTGTATCGGAAGCTCTTGAACGCGCTCATGGACGCTCCCGACGTCGAGACTCTCGAGCTCGCCGCGAAGGGCGTCGCGATGCGGAAGGCCGACCTCGCGCCTTACGAACTCGGCAGACTTCGCAAGCTCTACAAGCGGTGCTACGTTCGGCTCGCCTCCGGACTGGGTCCCGCGCGGTAGCCACCGCTTTCCGTGAACCACCCCGTAGCCTCGCTCCCTGTGCCACGCACGGGAGCCATCATCCCCGCGAAGCGCACACTGGCCAACATTCCTGCGACCTGCGCAGCAGCCACCGCCCCCGCGAAGCGCACACACCTTTTCTTCTCCCTTCCGGAGAACACCATGGGACACGAGAGGCTCGGGCCCCTCGGCGAGGCGATCGCCGCACGTTTCCTCGAGATGCGGGGAGCGAGGATCCTCGAACGTGGCTACAGGCATTCCGGCCGCGAGGTCGACATCATCGCATGGGACGGGCGGCGCCTTCTGATCGTGGAGGTCAAGACGCGCCGGGGAGCTCGACGAGGGCCGCCGGGGCTGGCGGTGACGAGGACGAAGCGCCGGCACATCCGCTCCGTCGCGCGCGCCTTCCTCGCGTCAAGGTCGGCCCCGAGCGCCCCGGTGCGGTTCGACGTCATCGAGATCGTCCTGGAGCCCACCGGGCTCGACCTCACGCTGCGGTATCTTCCCGGCGCGTTTCGCGAGGAGTAGAGGAGGTGGTTCATGCTGAGTGCCGTGATCACGGGGGCGGTGATCGGAGTCACGGGCTACATCGTGCGCGTGGAGGTCGACGTGAGGCGCGGACTCCCGGCGTTCACAATGATCGGCCTGGGTGACAGCGCGGTGCGCGAGGGCCGGGACCGCGTCGGCTCCGCCGTCCGCAACAGCGGGTTCCGGTTCCCGGACGACCGGGTGACGGTGAACCTGGCGCCGGCCGACGTGCGCAAGGAGGGAACGTCGTTCGATCTCCCGACCGCGCTCGGCATCCTGGCGGCCACGGGACAGGTGGACGGAGGCCGGTTCGGACGACTCATGTTGACCGGTGAGCTCGCGCTCGACGGTTCGACGAGACCCGTCAGGGGCGTACTCCCGATGGCCGTGCAGGCACGACGCGAGGGGCTCGAGGCCATCGTGCTGCCGGCCGAGAACGCCCGTGAGGCGTCGGTCGTGGAGGGACTCGTCGTGCTGCCTGCAGCGTCACTTGCCTCGGCCGCGCGGATCCTCGCCGGTGGAGAGCCCGATCCTGCACACGAGCGCGACGCCCGGGAGCCCCGCGCGGCCGAGGACCTCTGCGACGTGAGGGGGCAGCCCGTGGCGAGGCGGGCGCTCGAGGTCGCCGCCGCCGGAGGGCACAACATCCTCTTCGTCGGACCTCCCGGCGTCGGCAAGACAATGCTCGCGCGCCGGCTGGCTGCCGTGCTGCCGGCGCTCGACCATGATGAGGCTCTCACGGCGACCACGATCCACAGCGTGGCCGGGCTCCTTCCGCCCGGCGCCGCGCTTGTCTCACGCGCGCCGTTCCGGTCCCCCCATCACTCCGTCTCCGCCGCGGGCCTTCTCGGCGGCGGTCGAATCCCCGGCCCGGGGGAGGTGAGTCTGGCGCACGGAGGCGTGCTCTTCCTGGACGAGCTTCCCGAGTTTCGACGCGACGCGCTTGAGGGACTGAGACAGCCTTTCGAGGAGGGGCTCGTGTCGCTCACGCGCGCCGCCGGGACCGTCGAGCTTCCGGCGCGGTTCACGCTGGCGGCGAGCATGAACCCCTGTCCCTGCGGATTCGCCGGCGACGCCACACGGCCGTGCACGTGCACGCCGGGTCAGCTTCGGCGCTACCGCTCGAGAATCTCCGGTCCGTTGCTGGACAGGATCGACATCAGGGTCTGGGTCCGCCGCCCGGACGTGCACGAGCTGGAGCGATCCGGTGAACGCGAGTGTTCGCGCACCGTCCGTGATCGCGTCACGTCGGCGCGGCGAAGGCAGACCGAGCGCTTCGCGGACACGCCGCCGCCGCGAACGAACGCACGCGTATCGACCCGTGCGCTCAGGGACACGGGCCGCTTCGAGGGCGGCGCGCTGGCGGCCCTTCGCTCGGCGGCCGGCCGGCTCGGACTCTCCGCGCGGGCGTACGAGAGGGCACTGCGGGTGGCTCGCACCGTGGCCGACGTGGAAGGAGAGGCGGAGGTCCGTCGCAGGCACATGCTCGAAGCTCTTGCGTATCGGCAAGATGCGCGGCTTAATGGCTGACGGTCCCTCAACTGAATACTTGCTCGCTATTCGTTTTGTAGTTGCCAAGAACATAACTGTGTGCTATCATCACCTTGTCATCACTCGCTGAACGAACGAAGCGGCAGCATTGCAGCCGTCAGATCGAGCGAAGGACCAGATCCGAGGAGGCCTGCCTATGCACTGAGTGTTGGGCGACGGAGGCAAGGATCTGAGCTGACCTTCCTGTCATGTCGCCCGCAAGCGGGGCCCCGCCAACGGGCGCCCCATGTGTTCGGTGGACTCGGTTCATCCCGGGTGGAGGGACCGGTCCAGAGAGTCAACCCAAGAGGAGGGGAGAGAGCAGATGAGAACGCTCGCTATCGTGCTGACCGTTCTGCTCGTTGCAGGTGTCGCGTTCGCCGGTATGAACACCGACTTCGCGACGGAGTTCCGCGGTCCGAACCGTGCGAACGAGCTTTTCGGTTTCTTCGACATGAGTGACGCGACCGGGTTCACCACGATCGATCAGACAGCCGGCGCGGCTCCGCACTTCCATGTCAGCAACTACATTCCGTTCGACGGCACCGACCACTGGTG
>CAZAQL010000052.1:0-18145 GCA_964487295.1 uncultured bacterium
CGGCGGCCCGGATCGGTAACACGGCACTGAAGCTGGCGCCGGCGCCCGGATCGGTGACACGGCGCTGAAGCTGGCGCCGGCGCTCGGATCGGGCGTCGTGAGGGTGGTAATGGAGAGAAGGCGGCCATGACGCGGCAGCCGGGGAGACACCTCTTCGTGACGGGACGTCCCGGCGTCGGGAAGACGACGCTTGTCCGGGCGGTGCTTGGCGAGCTCGATGCGGACGCGGGCGGGTTCACAACGGTCGAGGTGCGCGACGGAGGCCGTCGCATCGGGTTCGACATCATCGCTCTCTCGGGCGAGCGTGGCGTACTGGCCCGTGTCGGTCTCGAAAGCCTGTATCGCGTGGCACGCTACGGCGTGAACCGGGAGGACCTCGAGCGCGTCGGGGTGGCGGCGCTTGAACGTGCGATCAAGGAGAGCGAGCTCGTCGTGATGGACGAGATCGGTCGCATGGAGCTCTGCTCGGAGGCGTTCCAGGAGGCCGTGATGCGAGCCCTCGACTCGGGGCTGCCGGCTCTGGGCACGATTCAGGACCGCCACAACGCGTTCCTCGACGCCGTGCGCTCCCGTGAGGACGTGCGCATCGTCCGCGTGACCGAGGAGAACCGCGACGGGCTCCTTCCGGTCCTCGTCGAGGAGGCGCGGCGCTATCTCACTGAGGCCCGGGCACGGTCCAACCGGCCGGGCCGGTTGGACGGGTCGGACCGGCCCGCCCGAGGAGGTGACGCATCGTGAGCCGCCAGCTCCGGGTCGTCATCGGGATCACGTCCACGTCGTGGGGCGGCAACGAGAAATGGGCGGCCGAGGCCGCGAGCGGCCTGGCGTCCCGCGGACATCGCGTCAGCGTCTTCTACTCGCACGACGCCGTCGGCGATGAGCTTGAGCGCCGCGGCCTCGAGCGCGACCGCGTCCGGCTCTGGGGCGACCTCAACCCGCTCGGCTTCGCCTCACTCATCACGATGCTCCGCCGCAGGCGGCCGGACGTCCTGATCCTCACGAAGCAGCGTGAGTACTGGATGGGTGGGATCGCCGCACGGCGGGCCGGCCGGCCGCTCGTTGCGCTCCGCCTGGGGCTGCGAAGGAGGATCCGCGAGGACGACAAGCGCCGGCGCGTGTTCGGACCGCTGTCGGACCTCGTCATCGTCAACTCGACGGCCATCAGGGACGAACTCGCGCTGACGCCGTGGTTCGACACGGGGAAGGTCCGCGTCCTTCACAACGGCGTGACGACCGCGCCGGTGGACGCCGCGCGGGGAGAGCGGGCGCTGCGAGAGATCGGCGTGCCCGAGGGAACCCGGGTCGTCAGCGGCGCGGGGCGACTGACGAACCAGAAGGGGTTCGACCACCTCATCCGTGCGTTCGCGCGCGCGTGCGAGAGGCGCGACGACGTGCATCTCGTCATCCTGGGCGAAGGCGGGCGGAGGCGAGAGCTCGAGACCCTGGCGTCGGCTACGGGCCTCAGGTCGCGAATCCACCTGCCGGGGCATCGCGACGACGTGCGCGAGATTCTCTCCGCCGTGGATGTGTTCGCGCTCTCCTCGATCAACGAGGGCATGGCGAACGCGCTCCTCGAGGCCATGTCGGTCGGCGCTCCGATCGTAGCCACGGACGTATCGGGGACCGCCGAGGCCGTTCGCCATGAGAAGGAAGGCCTCGTTGTCCCTCCGGCTGATGAGACCGCGCTCGCCGGAGCCATCGGGAGGCTTCTCGACGACGCGGAGCGCGCCGCGCGTCTGGGGAAGGCCGCGTTCGCGCGTGCGGAGAGCGAGTTCAGCATGGAGCGGATGATCGACGAGCTGGAGCGGGTTCTCACGGAGGGAGTTCGCGGCGCCGCCGCCTAGGACGATTCGCGCCCGTGGCCGCCACCGTTGCGGCGCCGCCGCCTAGGGCGATTCGCGCCCGTTGCCGCCGCCGTCGCGGGACGACAGCCTGGAGCGGAACCGCCTCGGGGGCCAGGTACCGGCGCGAAGACCTCCGGAGAAGATGAGGAGGACGCTCGATACCGCGAGCGGGACGATCAGCAGCAGAACGGTTCGAAGGAGCCCGTGCGGAGGGTAGTCCTCGATCTTGAGCAGCACCCACGCGAGCGCGACGAGCGTCTGGAATGCGAGGATCGTGCCTGCGAACGTCATCCAGCGCATGCCGAGGATGCCGGCGCCGACGGCGACCATCGCGAAGATGATCTTTGCCAGCGCGAGCGCAAACGGGGTAGAGTCGGCATTGAGCGCCAGACCGAGCCAGAGCACGGCGCACACGGGAGCCAGCACGGCCCCCAGCAGGTTCATCACTCGCCAGCCTCTCGGATCGTCGCTCGCGGCGCCGGGCACGTGCGCACCCCCTCTGCGGTTGCTCGTCGACGGGTTCCTGTGTGATCGGGACACCGACGAGCCTACTCTAGCCGCTCACGAGAGGGGACCGCAAGCGAGTTCTCCGTGCGCGAACGATGCGCGCGCACCACGCGGGAGAGGCGCGTGAGCTCCCGTCCGGGACGCTGCCTCTGCTGCCGTGCGCGAACGGTCCGCGAGACCGTCTGCGGGACGCTGCCTCGGCTGCCGTGCGCGAACGGTCCGCGAGACCGTCCGCGAGACCGTCCGCGGGACTCAGGATGTGGAGGACCCATGAAGAACATCACGCCCGATATCAGTGTCGAGGAGCTTCTCGAGGAGCTCCCGGCCTCCAACGAGTACCTGATCGAGCAGGGCCTGCCGTGTCTCATCTGCGGCGAGCCGTTCTGGGGCTCGCTCGCCGATCTGGCCTCGAAGCACGGCGTCGAGGACGTGGACCGGATCGTTCGCGAGCTCAACGATATGCTGGAGAGGAAGGAAGGGTCACCATGATGAAGGGCTCGAGCCGCATGGCGTGTCTCGCGCTCCTTCTCCTCGCTCTCGCGTGTGGCGGGTGCGCCCGGCACATGAGCGTCGCGGACCTGGAGTCGGGCGGCGGGGACATCGGTGTGCGCGTGGTCAGCGCCACCGGCGAGACCGTCGAGGGGCGCCTGCTGTTCTGGGACGATGAGGCCATCGCGGTCCGTGTCACCGATCGCCCGACCGGTGAGGTGACGGATCGGCGCTTCCCGCTCGACGAGGTCGCCTCAGCGACTGTGCACCGCACGCGCGGCGAGAGCATGTGGGGACCGTTCGTGAGCACGATCGTCGGCGTCGCCGGGGGACTCCTGGCGGCGGCCGCGGTGAGGGGGGCGGGGCAATGACACCGATCAGGGCGAAGCGACTCGCGCTGCTCTGCGCGCTGGCGGCGTTCGCACTCGGACCGGCTGGATGCGCGTCGCTGTCGCGGACGCCTTACGTCACCGAGCCGGGCGTCTCAGCCACGATCCACACGCGGGAGGACGAGAGATTCTCCGCCACTGTCATCGGCGTGGATGAGGGAATGCTCGTCTTTGACCGCTCGTATCCGAAGTCCGAGTCGCTCAGCGTCGTCGAGCGTGGCGGAGAGCCCGTCGTTCTTGTCGGACGGATTCCCGTCGGAACGGCCGTCGAGGTTCGCGAGTTCGACGTGGTCGTGAGGGAACGCCACCCGCTCTCGAGGGTCGAGGACGTCGAGGTGGCCACGGGAGCCTATTTCGGTTGGGGCGCGCTCGTCGGAGCCGTCCTGACGTTCGGGCTCGTCATGCTGACCGTGGAGGAGTAGGAGGTTCGATGCGACGACCGACGATGCTTCTGATCACCATCGCGCTCCTTGCCCTGCTTCTCGGTATCCAGGGCGCGTCTTCGCAGGAGAGACCCGCCATGCTGACCTTCAAGGTGCGCGTTCCCGAGTACACGCCTCCGGACGCGAAGATCTACATCGCCGGCAACCTGCCCGTTCTGGGCCCGTGGGATCCCGGTAAGATCGAGCTCGGCAGGATAGGGACGGGGCTCTACGCCATCACGCTGGCGCTGCCGGTCGACACAGAGCTCCGCTTCAAGTTCACGAGGGGGTCGTGGGAGACCGTCGAGAAGGGTCTGCGGTTCGAGGAGATCGGCGACAGAACCCACATCGTCGTCGGCGACGAGACGGTGAGCATCGACGTCGCCAACTGGCGCGACTTCGCCATGGCGCCCGAGCGCGGCACGATCACCGGCGACTACGAAGTGCTCGACCGCTTCGAGGCCACGCGACTCGGGAACCGTCGAACGGTCATCGTGCTGCTCCCGCCCGGCTATCGCGAGGAGACCGACCGCCGCTATCCCGTGCTCTACATGCACGACGGGCAGAACCTCTTCGATGCCTCGACCTCGTTCATCGGCGTCGAGTGGGGTGTCGACGAGGCCGTCTACCGGCTCGTCGAGGAGGAACAGCTCGATCCTCTCATCGTCGTCGGCGTCTACAATACGAACCGGCGCGCGTACGAGTACACGCCCGCGCCGGACGCGAACCGCGGCGACGGCGGCGGGGCCGAGTTCTACGCCGAATTCCTCGTCAACGACCTCAAGCCGTACATCGACGAGCACTACAGGACGATGCCGGAGCGCTCCCACACGGGTGTGATGGGATCCTCGCTCGGCGGCGTCTGCTCGCTCTACCTGGCGTGGGAGCACGGTGACGTGTTCTCCCGCATCGGCGCCATGTCGACGTCGTACGGGTGGGCCGACCGGGATATCGTCCGCCGGATCGAGGCTGAGCCGCCGGCGCCGGGGACCCGGCTCTGGATCGACATGGGGACCGACGAGGACCGGCGTGACCGCAACGGCGACGGCGTCCCCGACATCATGGAGCTGCACAGGGCCGTGCGCGACACGCTCGTCGGTCACGGCATGAAGCTGGGGCGGGACCTCAAATACGTCGAGGCCGAGGGCGCAGTCCACAACGAGCGGGCCTGGGCGGCGCGGTTTCCTCGGGCGCTGACCTTCCTTTTCCCCAAGCGCTAGGAGAGCCCATGACGGACGTAGTCCTCGTTCGCCACGGCGAGACCGAGTTCAACAGGGAGGGCGTCTTCCGGGGTCGATACGACGTCGGTCTCAACGACGCCGGTCACCGGCAGGCCCGCTCCGTCGCCGAGGCTCTGGCCTCGCCGTCGATAGCGGCCGTCTACTCCAGTCCGCTCTCCAGGGCGGTCGACACCGCGAGACCGATAGCCGACCGTCACGGCGTGGAGCTTCGCGTCGACGAGGCGTTCCACAACATCGATCTTGGCGAGTGGCAGGGTGCGAAGAAGGACGTGGTCCGCGAGACGCAGCCTGACGCATGGGCGCTCTGGACGACGGAGCCCGAGCGTCTGAGGATCCCCGGAGGAGAGACGCTCGCCCAGATCCGGGCGCGGGCGTTCCCGCGGCTCGCGGAGCTCGCGGAGTCGCACGATGGCCGGCGCATCGCCATAGTCTCTCACCGGTCCGTCATACGCGTGCTCGCCGGCGCGGTGCTCGGCATGACCGAGGGGTACTTCTGGCGATTCTACATGGACAACGCCGGGTACTCGCTTCTGAGACACAACGGGACGGGGTTCACCATCGTGAAGTGGAACGAGAACTGCCACGTCGGCGACGCCGTCTACGAACGATACTGACATCGGACCGCCGCGTCCGCGGCGACACGGTCACAGGGGGAACCATGTTCGCATCGGAGCTTCGCATCAGACGCGGGTCCGGCCCGGTCGGGCCCGCGTTCATCGCGTCGACGCTTCTGGCCGCGGCCTTCATCGCTGTGAGCGCGCTTCCGGCTCTGGGCGAGGAGCCCTTGCCGTTCGACCGTGGAGCCGGGGAAGATGCCGGGCAGCCGGTCATCGCCCGGGAACCAGCGCCCTCGCCGGACGGCCGGCACATCGCCTTCAGCTACATGGGAGACATCTGGCGCGTCCCCGTCGCCGGAGGGCGGGCCCATCGACTGACCGTCCACGAGGCGTACGAAGATCTCGCCGCCTGGTCGCCTGACGGCCAGAGCATCGCGTTCTCGTCGGACCGGATGGGCAACGATGACGTCTACGTCATGGACGCCTGGGGCGGGCCGGCGACGAGGCTGACCTGTCACGACGCCTGGGACGCAGTGCAGTGCTGGTCGAACGACGGCGAGCGGATCCTGTTCGTCTCCCGCCGCGACACCACGGAGAACGAGCCGTACGAGATCCCGGTCGCCGGCGGCATGCCGAAGCGGCTCATCGCGGACGACGCCTACAACGTCGCCATGTCGCGGGACGGAGAGTGGATCACATTCGTGACCGGCAGCTCGGCGTGGTGGCGAAAGCACTATCGTGGCAGCGCCTCGCGCGACATCTGGGTCCGGGCGCTCGCGGGAGGTCCGAGCTACCGGTTGATCGACTGGCCGATGGACGACGACCGGCCCATGTGGGGTGCCGACGGTCGTTCGCTCTACTTCATGTCCGAGCGTGACGACGGCGTCCCGAACATCTGGAGGGCCGAGGTCGAGCTGCCGCGGCCCAGCGCCGGCGAGCCGCGCGTGGTCTCCGGGCCGACGCAGGTGACGTTCCACGAGCACGACGGCGTGCAGAAGGCCGAGATATCGGCGGACGGTTCGCTCATCGCGTACGAGTGGAACGGGGGCGTCTGGGCGCTCAGGACCGGCGGCGGCGAACCGTTCGAGGTCGTCATCAACGCGCCGAGCGACGACAAGTGGAACGTCGATCTCCGCTACACGCTCTCGAACGGCGTGACGCAGTACGCCCTGAGTCCCGACGAGGATGAGCTGGCCTACATCTCGCGCGGCGAGCTCTTCGTCTGCCCGCTCGAGGACGGCGAAGCCGGGCGCTCGATGAGGGTCACGACGACGGCCGCTCGCGAGAAAGACCCCGCGTGGATGCCCGATGGAGAGACGCTGGTCTTCTCCTCCGACCGCAACGGGAACTACGACCTCTTCGCCGTCACCTCGAGCGACGAGAACGAGCCGTCGCTCGCGAGGTCGCTCAGGAGGGCGGTCTCGCAGCTCACCGATTCCGCTGAGGACGACGACAGTCCCTACGTTTCGCCAGACGGAGAGACCATCGCGTTCCTTCGCGGGCCGGACGTGCTCTGGCTCATGGATGCCGACGGCGGCGACGAGCGTCAGAGGCTTCCCGACGCCGACATCCTCCACCTCGACTGGTCGCCGGACAGCCGATGGATCGCGCTCAGCCGCACGAACCTGGGGCACAAGGAGGACATCTACGTCTTCGAGGCGGAGGGCGGTGATCCGGTCAACGTGACGCTCCACCCGAACGACGACTTCCAGCCGCGATGGACCGAGGACGGCAGGAGACTGACCTTCGCATCCCGCACCGACGACGGCCAGTACATGATCAAGTACATCTGGCTGACGCGCGAAGACTACTGGATGTCCGACGAGGAGCGGGAGGAGGCGGAGACATCTCGCAACGAGGAGAGCGAGGAGGACGGGGACGAGGTCGGCGATGGTGCAGCCGGAATCGAGGTTGTCATCGACTTCGATGAGATCAACGAGCGCGTCGAGTCCGTCATGAACGTGCGCGGCGGGTACGACTTCTACGGACAGACGCCCGACGGGCACTTCTTCGCCTTCCCCTCGAACACGCTGGGCGGGAGGGACCTCTGGCTCGTCGACTGGAAGGGCACGCGCCTCCACCAGATCACCGAGGGAGGCTCGAACCCGGAGGAGATCACCTGGAGCGCCGACGGGTCGACCTGCTACTACCTGAGCCACGGGCGACTGAGCACGCTCACGATCGACTCCGACGGCGACGTGACGGGGCGAGGAGGGCTCAGTGTGTCCGCGTCCATGACCGTCGATGTGTCCGAGGAGCGCCGGCAGATGTTCCACGAGGCCTGGCGGATGCTCCTCAACGGGTTCTACGATGAGGGGTTCCACGGCGTCGACTGGGAGGCCATGCGGGAGAAGTACGAGCCATGGGCTCTGGCCGCGTACACCGAGGAGGAGTTCCGGACGGTCGTGCGTGAGATGATCGGCGAGCTCAACGCCTCACACCTTGGCATCTACAAGTGGGGCGGCGGAGGCGTCAACACGGGCCGACTGGGCATCCGGCATCTTGAGGGGTTCCCCGGGCCCGGCGTGAAGGTGCGGTCGGTCATCCCGAACGGCCCGGCGGACCGCGCGGGCATCGAGCCGGGCGAGTACATCGTCGCGATCGATGGCGTCCCGGTGGCCGCGGGCGACAACTACTTCTGCATGTTGACCGACGCGGCCGGGGAGAGGGTTCTGGTCGAGGTCGCGAAGACGCCCGACGGCAGGGACTCGCGAGAGATCGAGCTGCGCCCGGTCGGCGGGGGCGCCGTGCGCAATCTCGTCTACGAGGACCGGGTCCGGCGAAACCGGGCGAAGGTCGAGGAACTCTCGAACGGGCGCATCGGGTATCTGCACATCCGCGGGATGGGCGTTGGAAACCTCTTCCAGTTCCAGGAGGATCTCTTCGCGCAGGGAACCGGGAAGGACGGACTCATCATCGACATCCGCGGGAACGGAGGCGGATCCGTCCACGACGAGATCCTCCGGTTCCTGGACCGCCAGGCGTACGGCTACACGACGGGCAGGACGCGACCGCCGACCCAGAACCCCCTCGAGCTCTGGTCGAAGCCGCTTGTGCTTCTCATCGACGAGACGTGCTACAGCGACGCCGAGATCTTCCCGATGGGATGGAAGGCCCTCGGACTGGGCCCGGTCATCGGCGTGCCCACCTACGGAGCCGTGATCGGAACGAACGATCTCCCGCTCATCGACGGCACGATGTTCAGGGTTCCAGGCTCCGGCTGGTTCGACCTGGCCGACCGCAACCTGGAGAACTGGGGCATCGAGCCCGACATCTACGTGGAGTCGCCGCCGGAGGAGGCTGCGCGGGGACGGGATGCGCAGCTTGAGACCGCGGTGGAGACGATCCTCGAGGAGCTCACCACGGGCGAGTAGAAGAGACGCGCCGCGTCCCCGGCCGGGAGCACCGTGCCGTGTCGAGGCGGGGGGGGGCGTGACAGCCGAAGGCGAGCCATGAGGGCGGCGGGTCACTCCGCCGCCCTCAGCTCGTCCAGACGGTCGATCGCGCGGCGAAGATGCGGAATGACGATCGACCCTCCGACCACCAGCGAGATCCCGAGCGCCTCGACGATCTCCTCGTCGCTCGCTCCCTCCTCGACGCACCGGATGATGTGGTAGAGGATGCAGTCGTCGCACCGAAGTACGGCCGAGGAGGCCAGGCCCAGGAGCTCCTTGGTCTTCGCGTCGAGCGCGCCCGGCTGGTATGCCTGCGTATCGAGCGCGAAGAATCGCTTGATCGTCAGATTCCCGGCCGCCAGCACCCTCTCACTCAGCCTCTCGCGCTCGTCGCGGAAACGCTTCACGGCACCACGCATGGTCCCTCCCGGAGTCTGTGGACGTGCCCCCGGGATGCGTTCTCACGGGGGTTCAAAGCGGAACCCCAGCATACACTCAAATCGAGGCAAGCTGCACAGAGCAGATGAGTTGCGGCGGTTGAGATGTCAAGTGGACATAACTTAGTGTAATCAATACTTGACATAGGACCGCGCCTCGGTCAGAATAGCGTGCATGGGCGAAAAGGTACGAAACGACGTGCGCAAGCAGCGCTTCCTGCACGGTGAGATGACGCAGCAGGAGCTGGCCGAGCGCGTGGGAGTCACGAGACAGACGATCATCGCCATCGAGAAGGGGAAGTACAACCCGTCCGTGGGGTTGGCGCTCCGGATCGCGGCGACCTTCGGCATGTCCGTCGAGGAGCTCTTCGCGCTCGAGAGGGAAGGAGGCGAGTGACCGTGAAACCGCTGAGTGGCCGGGTAGTGGCCGTCGTGCTCGTGAGCTACACGGCGCTCTGTGTCCTCCTCGGAGTCTTCGTAGCCCCGGGCTTCTATGTCGCGCTCGTCGCGTTGGGGTTCGCGAGACCCGTGCTGCGCGAGGCCGGCCTTCTCGAGGATCGCGACGAATGGCAGACGACCGTCTCGCAGTTGAGCCCGGAGTTCGCCGTCGGCGGGCTTCCGCTCGTGGCGGCGTTTCTGGCGCTGAGGTGGCAGCGAGTGGGGGGTGTCATCCTGCTGCTGTGCGGAGCGGTCACCGGGTACTTCTTTGTCCTCCAGGGCGGAAGCCCTGAGGGGTCGCGGCTCTTTGTCGCTCTCATGCTGCCCGCGCCGTTGCTGCTCGCGGGCGTTCTGCTTGTGCTTCGCTCTAATGACGAGGGGGCCAGGGGCGCGCCGGGCGCCGCGGTCTCCGCAACAGGGGGGTGATGGATGCGTGCTCCGATCTCGGCGCTGGCCGGCGTGTGCCTCGTGGTCCTCGCGGCGGCCGTGACGATGGCTGCCGATGGAACGGTGCGGCTGGGGACCTACGACAACCGGGCGATCGCCATCGCGTATGCCCGCTCGCAGTACCTGCCGGTCGGCGAAGCGCACGTCGAGTACGACCGCGCGGAGGCGGCGGGCGACACGGTGAGGATGAAAGAGATCTCCGATGGGATGGAGGCGCTCCAGCGTCAGCTGCACCGCCAGGGGTTTGCGCGTGTGCCGGTCGACGATCTCTTCGAGCCGGTCGCGCACCGACTGCCCGAGATCGCAACCGAGCTCGATCTCGACGCCATCGTCTGGATCTGCGACTTCAGCGGCGAGGGGGTCGAGGTCGTCGACGTGACGATGGATCTCGTGGCGCTCTACGACCCGACGGAGGAGACGCTCGAGATCTGCAGGCAGATCCGTGACCACGATCCGGTCGGTCTCGACGAGCTGGACCACGAACACTGATCGCCAGCGTCGGCGGGCTCTGGCGCCTCAACTGGTGAACGGCAGGCATGAAGAAGGGGCGGGAGTGACCTCCCGCCCCTTCCTTTGTGATGCTACGGCTGACCGGCTTGCTGCGTGCCGGTCGGTCGTGAGGTTCTACCTGTAGATGGCCTTGATGCTGCCCCAGGTCGACTCCTCGACCGGCGTGTAGCTGCCGCCGTTGTAGCCCGTGATCGTGTAGTTGCCCGTGCCGGAGCTGTAGGCGTCGACGATCAGGTAGTACGTGCCGGCCTCGGTCGCGATGTACGTGAAGGTCGACATGTCGGGGTAGAGATCGGCACCCGCCACGCAGCTGCCCACCGGATCGGCGCAGTCGGTGATCAGGTAGATCGAGTCGTCCCAGTCGCCCTCGGTGTCCATGAGGACCGTCAGCTCATCGCCGACCTCGAGGTTCGTCACGTAGACGACGTCCTGGCCGGTGGCGCTGTAGCCCGTGCACCCGCCGGAACCCGGATCGTAGTCGTTGTTGAAGCCAACATTCGTGCCGGTGAAGTTGAGGTCACCGGCCGGGAGCACGAAGGCGTTTTCGCAAAGGTCGCCCTCGGGCGGGGGCGGCGGAACGTACTCTTCGCCGATCTTGACGGCGTCGAATGCGCCCTGCGCTCCGTCGGCGCCCTCGTACACGAAGGCGATCTCGACGGTCTCGCCACCGACGTAACCGTAGTCGGCGAGGTCGATGTCGTAGGCATCCCACGTGAAGCTCGTGCCCATGTTGTCGGCGTAGAAGCTCCAGACCGTCACGCCATCCACGGTCACGTAGATGTCGTAGTTCTGGTACGGATCGACGGCCCAGTAGTAGCTGGCCATGGCGAGGAAGCTCAGGTGCAGCTCACCGGCCACGAGCGTGTGCGAGAAGCTGAGGGTCTCAAGCTGCGGAACCAGCGCCGGATCATAGACACAGCTCGCGCAGTACGTGCCCTCGCCGCCCGGTGTGTACTGCTCCCACGTGTAGTTGACGTTCGTCGACGTGAGGGTCCAGCCGGCGGGCGGGAATGCGCCCTCGAAGCCCTCCGTGTACTCACGGAAGGTCATGGGCGTGAACGGTTCGGTCGAGAACTTCGCGTCCGGCGTCATCTTGCCGGCCATCGCGACGCTCGAGACCACGAGCAGAGCGAGAACAATGATGAGCGTACGCTTCATCGGTGTTCCACCTTTCTCTGAAGAACGCCGACCGTGGATTCGATCGGCAGTGAACAATCGCTCAACAACAGACCAGTCGGGTTACCTCCTTGCCCTGAGTCCAACAAGGTGTCATCTCCCTCTAGTCTGCTTTCCATCCTACTACAGCGTGTGCTGTTTGGCAAGGGTGTTTCGGTAAGAAATCGTCATTGAGCGGACAGGGCCCCTATCCTCTGACGGGCAGGAGCGAAGGCAGGGTCGGTCTCCATGGCGAGGAGGTACTCACGCATGGCATCATCGGCCCGTCCGAGGGCCTCGTACGCGAGGCCCCGGTTGTAGTAGGCATCGGCGAGCCCGGGGTCGAGCTCGATGGCTCTTCCGAGAACGGCGAGGGCCTGTTCCGGGGCTCCTGTCATCCGGAGTGCCGCACCGAGGTTGTTCCAGAAGAGCGCGTGCCCCGGTTCCAGCTCGGTGGCGAGCATGAGGTGTGCGACGGCGTCGGACGGGTCACCGCAGCGCAGCCGGAAACGCCCGAGCGCGTCCGCGACGGCTGCGGTCCTCGGCGAGACGAGGGCCGCAGCCTCGAGTTCGTCCTCCGCGCGTTCGACCTGCCCCATCGACTCGAGCTGGGAAGCGAGCCGAACTCGCGTCTCCGCCGCTGGCGCTCCGAGCCGGAGCGCGGCCTCGTAGGCGCGAACCGCCCTCCGCGCATGGCCGCTCTCCGCGGCCAGGTCTCCCTCGTGCACTCTGAACGACGCCGGTGCGATGCCCATGTCGGCGGACTCCGCAGCGATCGCGAGCGCGCGGCCGGTCTCGCCGCGGACGATCTCCGCCGCCATGAGGTACTCGCGGGCGACCGGGGATGTCGGGTCGTGTGTGAGCGCGCGCCCGAGATGCCTGACGGCGTCTTCGTGCCGCCCCGCGCGGTATGCGGCGACACCCGCGCGCACCAGGAGGTCCGGAGCCGGCGTCGCGAGCGCGGCGACAGCGGTCCCGTAGCCATCGGCGGCTCCCGTCCATTCCCCGAACGCCTCCGCCCGACGCGCCCGGAGCTCCGCGCCACGCGCCTTCGCCCGGGGTTCGCGCTCCGGCATGACGGTCTCAGGGTTGCCCACGATCAGCAACGCGACGAGGAACGCGAACCCGAGGTACGCTGTCAGGAGCAGGCCGTCCTCGCGCCTGTGCTCCGAGAGCAGGACGACGACGGCGCTTGCGATACCGAGGAACAGCGCGGGCCAGATGAGGAGACCGTACGGGAGGAGCGCGGGTGCGAGGAAGTACGCGGCGAGCACGAGCCCGGCGACGATCAGTCGGCCCGCGCGGGGACCGAAGAGGACCGGGATCGTGACCGTCCCGGTCGCGCGGTCGCCCTCGATGTCCTTGAGATCCTTCACGGTGAAGGCCGCGGCGAAGGACAGGACGAGCAACCAACCCACGGTCGACGGGAAGAGCGCCATGGCGTGTTCGCCGGCCAGCGCCGAGAAGCCGACTAGGGCGGCGAGATACGACATGAGGCCGAGCAGGAGCGTCGAGACGACCGGGACCCGCTTCAGCCTGACCGGCGGGGACGAGTAGAGGAACGAGATCCCCAGGCAGAGCAGGACGAGCAGAAACGTGACGTAGCCGACGTTGATCGCGTACAGGAGCGAGAGCGCGGCGAAGATGATGCCCTCATTGCGGACCTGCCGCCTGGATGCCTTGCCGAGTGCGAGCGGACGCTCCTCGCCGGAGATACGGTCCGCCTCCTCGTCGCAGAGGTCGTTGAGCGACACGGATGAGAGGAATGCGAACAGCGTCGCGAGGATCGACCCGAGGATGCCCAGCGTGTCGCCTCCGGTACCCAGCCGGACGCCTTCGCCGACGAAGAGCATCCAGCCGAAGGCCACGCCGAAGGTGGTCATCCCCATGTAGTGGAAGGCCCTGAGGGGACGGAAGCCCCGGCGGAACGCCGCCTCGGACCTTGGAGCCGCCCGCCGGTACACGATCCAGCCGAGTGCCGTGGCGACCACGAGGAAGAGGAGCGCGAGCTTGCGGCTCTCCTCGACCACGATGCCGCCGGAGCGGAACGCGGCGTCGTACGCCGCGGCCGCGGCGGCGCCCGCGTAGCCACCCGCGGCCGTGAGAGCCTCCGGAGCGGCTGCTCCGGCCAGTCCGTACCGCATCCACCACGCGAGTCGCGCGAAGACCGACGGCAGGACGCCGTGGAGGCCGATGACGAGGTAGACGAGCACGAACGCCGCCGGTGTTCTCCACCAGCTCCTCGTCTTGACCGCCACGTACGCCGAGGCCAGCAGACAGGCGAGTGCGACCTCGACCCGCTGGCCTGGTGAGATCCTCTCGATCGCGACCCGCGGGTCGAAGAACGTCAGCAGGACACCGTCCAGTCCCAGAACATAGGAGATGTGATACCCGGCGCCCGAGGTCACGAGGAAGTCGAGGAGCGGGGGCAGGAGCACGATGATCCACGCAGGGATCGAGGCGCGGACAACGCGGTCCGCGCGTTCGCCTGTCAGGAGGCTCAGGACCAGCGTGATGCTGAGAAAGACGCTCGCGTAGAAGAGCACGAAGTGGTCGAGGACCATGAGCGAGCTCTCCGCAGCGAGCGGCGTGAACCCGATCATGTGTGTGGGGCCGAGCGCACCTTCGATGATGTTCCTGAGAAGCACGAACGCGAGCCAGCTCACGAGGAGCCACGGCCACGGCCGCCCCGACATCTCGAGCCTCTCGACCGCCGCAGCCAGACCCGTTCTCTGCACGATCCCTCCTCGGAACGTCTCCCGGCCCGGCGCAACGGGCCCCCGCCGTGTGACGGGGGCCCATTATAGCAGGAACATCTCTGGTGTCTACGGGGCTCGGCGGCTGTCGCCGCCGCCGGCGGTTGCGGAGTAGCCGTCAAGTTCTCGCCGCCGCCTGCGGTTGCGCAGCAACCGCCAAGCTGTCGCCGAAGGCGACAGCCCTCTACTTCAGAAGCGTCATCTTCCGCGTGGCGGTGTCGCCGCCGTACTCGAGTTCCATGAAGTAGACGCCGCTCGCGGCCGGGGCGCCGTCGTCCGTGCGCCCGTTCCACGTGACGGAGTAGGGCCCCGGGTCCTGGACGCGGTCGACGAGCGTCCGCACGACTCGGCCGTCAACCGAGTAGATCGTGAGCGTCGTGTGGGCCGCGCCCGTCTCGACCGGGTTGAGCGCGTAGCTGATTGTCGTCGACGGATTGAACGGGTTCGGCGTGATGCCGTTGATCGAGAACGCCTTCCCCGATGGAACGACGCCGTCCTCGATGCCGGTGTCCTCCGGCCAGTTCGCGAACGAGCCGGTGATGGCGAGCGCAAACGGCTGCGGCGCATGCGGAACCGTCGCACCGGTCACGGTCACCGTGTAGGTTCCCAGCGGCGGGCTCTTGAGGAGGACGACCTCCTCGACGTTCCTCGCGTCCGCCGTGCCGCCGGACGTGGACTGACCACCGCTGAACACGTTGCCCTTGTAGGTCGTTCCGCCCGAGCAGGAGACCTCGAGATTCAGGTTGTTCTGGATCGCGACGCCGGCTCCGGCGGATGCCGGATAGTCGCTCCACACGAGCGTCACCTCGAGTGGCACGGTCGCGCTGTCGACCTCGAACTCGTACTGCATCGAACCACCCTGGCCGACGCCCGTCGCTTCGTCGTGCGCGATGAGCTCGCGCGCGTCTCCGTCGAAGTAGAGCGCGTCATCCAGGAGCACGCGGCCCCACCCCTCGTTGTTGTTGGGGATGTCCTGCGTGGCCATGTCCGTCGCGCTGTTCGTGACGATGGCCTTCACGAGCGCGCCGCTCGGGTTGAACCCGTCGCCCGGGACGGCCTCCCCGCTCGGGTACCAACCCTGCTCGAAGTACTGACGCGTGAGCGCGGCGCATCCGGCGACCGCCGGCGTCGCCATCGAGGTGCCCTGGAACGGCGAGCCCGAGATCGAGCAGGTCTGCGCAGGCGGATTGCCGGTGTGGTTGTTCGCTGAGTTGACGTACGTGTCGCTCGCCTCGCCGCCGCACGCGGTCACGGTCGGCTTGTAGCGGTTGTCGCTCGCCGGTCCGCGTCCGGAGTAGCCGGCCATCGTGTCCTGGTTCGGCGGCCTGCGCGTCGCGCCGACGGTGATGCAGTTCTTCGCTGTGCCCGGATAGCCGACCGAGCCGCTTGTCGGCCCCGCGTTGCCGGCCGCGAAAACGACGAGGAAGTCGTCGTTGTTCCACATGAAGGCGTCGATGCAGTTGCAGTACGTGTCGTAGCTGTTCTCGGAGCCGCCCCACGAGTTCGAGTGGACCCGGGCGCCACCGTCGTAGGCGTCCTGGAACGCGGGGGTGAGCGATGTCGGGATGCTCACGGAGCCCGACGTGCACGACCACGAGTCGTCCGCGCCGACGTCCTGGAGCATGAGCTTCGCCTTGTAGGCCACGCCGTTGTAGTCGAGATTGCCGGGGTTCACGTAGGACTGGTCGCCCGCGATCGTGCCGCAGACGTGCGTGCCGTGACCGTTGTCGCATCCGTCGTAGGCGGCGCCTCCGTAGAGCGCGTAGTCAATGACCTTGCGGTGCGATGGTCCCGGCGCAGCGCCGTTGTCGCTGAACCAGCAGGAGTTGTAGTCGAGACCGGAGTCCATGACGCCCACGATCTGGCCCTCGCCGCGGATGCCCTTGTCCCAGATCGTCATCTGGTTGGTCATGTTCGACTGGACGCACCAGACGCCCCGGTCGTTCTGAAGCGTGAACTCCGGGCGCTCGTTGATCCACCAGACCTCGCGCAGCCCGGCGATGGAGCCGAGAAGCTCCGGGGCGGCGTGGACCACGACGAGCTTCTGCATGCCGTCGTCGTTCGTCTCGATCACACGCGCGCCGATCGACTCGATAGCGTTCGCGGTGCCCTCGAGGTCATC
Source organism: uncultured bacterium (assembly GCA_964487295.1). Lineage (GTDB taxonomy): Bacteria > Joyebacterota > Joyebacteria > Joyebacterales > Joyebacteraceae > JAPEKQ01. The sequence goes on from CAZAQL010000052.1 coordinate 16,710, forward strand.
GAAGACGCGCACCATGAGCGTGAGGAAGGAGTCGCCTGCGCGATCCGGATGGACGAACTCCTGCGTTCCGATGGTCGGGGAGAGCTTGTATGCGGGATGGTAGAGACCGGCCCACGTCACAGCATCCGAGGCGAGCAGCGCATCGCGCTCGGTCGCCGTGGCCCGGACGATGTAGGCTTCGTCCGGCATGTACGCGATGAGCTCAGCGCCCGTCGCCTCGACGGCGAGCTTCCGCGCGTCCGTCGGCGCCCCGGCGAGCTGGACGAGGTAGTATCCGTGCTCCGAGCCCTCCGGCTCGGCGGCGCGCATCCACGAGTCGACCTCGGGCTCGCCGAGCGCCGGGTCGAACGGGTGGGTGAGCAGGTGGATGGTCTTCGCCTGCGCTCCGGCGACGGCCATGAACAGGACGGCGAAACACGCCACGGACAGCATCAGGCGTCTTGACACGCGAGGCCTCCTTGCGCAGTGCGGGTCCGTGCGCTCACGGCAACCCGCGCCCTAAGATCATCTCTTCTCTCGAATGCGATCTCGGTTTGCCCGGTCAGGGGTCGGGAGAATGCGGCGAACCCGGCGACGCACGCGCTTCGCCGGACGCCCGATGGTCAGCATACCACAGCGAGTGTATTATAGCAGAGGTTGCAAGGCCCTGTCAAGGATTAGGCCGGGCACACGATCCCGGCCTCGCCCCAGAGCCTAGAAATCCAGTCGGCTCGGCAGGCCGCGGCAAGACGCGATGTCGAGCGTGATCGCGATCCCGCGACCCTCCTCCTCGAGGTCCCCGACGATCTCCTCGAGGCCGTCGATGAACCGGTCCACGGCGCCCTTGTCGATGACCATGAGGAACACGTGGCCGTACTCCTGCCGCTCGGAGAAGACGCGCGAGAAATCGGAGAAGAGCGGCACCTTCGTGAGGAAGCCCTCGACGTTGCGTGCGTCGAGGACCGAGGCGCTCGTCCCGCCGACCTCCGTGAAGTACTCGACGACAACGTCGAAGTAGTCGCCGTCGATGAGCTCGAAGATGAGGAGCTGTCGCTCGCCCGTCGCCGCGACCGGCGCGGCGGCGCCCTCAATCTGCTCGATCCGGGAGTAGATGTCGTCCGGCGAGGTTGCCGTGACGAGCGTCTCGGTGAAGCTCGGGTCGCTCAGAAGCCGCGCGACCTTGGCGAGCGTTCTCAGGTAGTCCTGCGACTGCTCGGGCGGCGCCACCATCGCGACGACGAACCGCACGGGAAGCCCATCGACGGAGTCGTACTCGATGCCGCGGCGGGTCACGCCGATGGCCCCGACGATCTGCGTGAGCCCCATGATCTTCCCGTGCGGAATGGCGACCTCGCGCCCCACGCCCGTCGTCGCCGTCCGCTCGCGCTCGTTGAGGGCCTTCGTTCTACGCCATTGACAGACACCATATCGAGGCGGTGCTGCGGGGCGAAACGATC
>CAZAQL010000053.1:0-17943 GCA_964487295.1 uncultured bacterium
CCCGCGTGTTCGACCTGGGATGCGGTCCCGGGCTCTACACGACGCCGCTCGCGGCGACGGGCGCCAGCGTGACAGGCGTCGACTTCTCGGAGAGCTCGCTTCGTCACGCTCGGGAGACTGCCGAGCGCGAGGGCCTCTCAGTGGAGTACGTTCACGCGAACTACCTCGAGGGCCTGCCGCCCGGTCCGTTCGATCTCATCACGCTCATCTACTGGGACCTGGCTCCGCTCAGCCCCCACCAGCGCGCGAGTCTGCTCGCGTCGTGCCGCGACGCGCTCGCCCCCGGCGGCGCGCTCCTCCTTGACGTTCCCTCCCACGTCTTCTTCGAGAGCGTCGTCGAGAGCGTCGGCCTTGACCACTCGCCGTACGCGGGGTTCTGGGCGCCCGAGGAGCACTTCGTCATCAGGGCGACGCACCGTTACGAGGAGGAGAAGGTCTCGCTCGACCGCTACACCATCGTCGAGCCCACCCGCACGCGCGAGGTCTTCAACTGGCTTCAGAGCTTCACGCCCGAGTCGCTCGATCGGGAACTCGCCGAAGCCGGCCTCGAGGTCTCGGAGCTGCTTGGCAATGTCGCCGGAGTCGCGTACGATTTGACGACAGACGGCCTCGCGATCGTCGCCCGGCGGCGTCTCTGACCGCGCCTGCTGCGTTCGAGCGGCCCGGCGGCGAGCAGCGCGGCCGGACGAGGCCGACGGTTCGCCTGATCCGTCCGGCGAGATGCGGCGGAGTCCCGTGACGAGACGCAGGATGCCTATCCCGGAGCGTTCATGAGGCGACAACTCGGCTTCTTCGCGATCTTCGCCATCGCCAGCGGCGCGATGATCAGCTCGGGACTCTTCATCCTCCCCGGGCTCGCGTTCGCGCGGACGGGCCCGTCCGTCTTTGTCTCATACGGCCTCGCGGGGCTCCTTGCGCTCACGGGCGTGCTGAGTCTCACAGAGCTCACGACCGCGATGCCCCGCGGGGGCGGCGACTACTTCTTCATCACGCGGTCCTTCGGCAGCCTGCTCGGCTCCGTATCCGGCCTGCTGAGCTGGCTTGCGCTCTCGCTCAAGAGCGCGTTCGCCATCATCGGCATTGCCGAGCTCATCCACCTGACGTTCGGGTTCAATCTCGCGCTCGCGGGTGTGCTGCTCTGTGCGTTCTTCGTCGTGCTCAACCTCGTCGGCGTCAAGGAGGCGACCGGGTTCCAGGTCGCGCTCGTCGCGGGCCTTCTCGCCATCCTCGTCGCGCTCCTGGCGACGGGGTTCCCGCGCGTGGACGTTACGCGGTTCGAGCCGTTTCTGCCGAACGGGAGGAACGCGCTCTTCTCGACGGCGGGGTTCGTGTTCGTGTCGTTCGGCGGGCTGCTCACGACCGCGAGTGTCGCGGGCGAGGTCAGGAACCCGTCGCGCACCATACCCGCCGGGCTCATCGCTTCGGTCCTCAGCGTCACGGCCCTCTATGCGGCCGTGACGTTCGTCGCCGTCGGCGTGCTGCCGGCCGAGAGGCTGGCGACCTCGCTGACGCCCATCGCGGATACGGCGCGGGCCATCATCGGGCGGCCCGGCTTCGTAGCGGTCACTATTGCGTCGCTCCTCGCGTTCATCACAACCGCCAACGGCGGCATGCTCACGGCGTCGCGGTATCCGATGGCGCTCGCTCGCGACCGGCTCGTCCCGGACCGGCTCGCGCGAACCAGCCCCCGCTCGGGAGCACCGACCATCGCCGTGATCGTCACCGGGCTCCTCATCGCGCTCTCGCTCCTCCTGCCGCTCGAGCATCTCGTCAAGGCTGCGTCGGTCGTCGTGCTTCTGACGAACATCCTCGCGAGTCTCTCGCTCATCGTGCTGCGCGAGAGCCGACTGACGAACTATCGCCCGACGTTCCGTGCGCCGCTCTACCCGTGGCTTCAGATCGTAAGCATTCTCGCGTTCGTCGCGCTCGTTGTCGACATGGGGCTCGAGCCGGTGTTCATCGCTGCGGGGTTCATCCTCGCCGGACTGCTGCTGTACGCGTTCTACGGTCGGCGGCGGGCGTCCACGGAGTCGGCGCTGCTTCATCTCCTGGAGCGGATCACGAACCGGAAGCTCACGACGCGCGGACTTGAGGACGAACTCCGCGAGGTCGTGCGCGAGCGGGACGACGTCGCGACGGACTCCTTCGACGAGATCGTGAAGCGATCGATGGTCGTCGACCTCGATGGCCCGATGGATCGCGAGGCGTTCTTCCGTCTCGTCGCCGAGAAGCTCTCCTGCGAAGGCGGGTGTCCCGCTACACCAGAGCTCGTGCGGCTCCTCGAGGAGCGGGAGGCCGAGGGGACGACCGCGATCGTCCCGTTCGCCGCGGTCCCGCACATCGTCCTGGATGGGGAGGGGGCCTTCGAGATCCTGCTGGCCCGCTCCCGTGAGGGCATCCGGTTTTCGGACGAGAGGCCGGCGGTCAAGGCGGTGTTCGTGCTCGTCGGTACGAAGGACACGAGGAACCTCCACCTCCGGGCCCTGGCCGCTATCGCCCGGACCCTCCAGAACGAGCGGTTCGAGGAGCGCTGGCTCGCCGCGAAAGGTCCACACGAGCTTGTGGACGTGATGCTGCTCTCCGAGCGCGTCCGGACCTGACCGGGCCGCTCAGACCGGTCCTGCGCTGAACGCGGCCGGATCGCCGCACGACGGACGAGTCCGCGAACGGCCGCATCCGGCACGCCGGACTTGCGCCGCGGCCCGACTTCCAGCATTATTACCGGCGGCAACCCCAGAGCCCGGTCCGCCGCGGCCGGATTCCGCGACAAGGAGCGCCTCGTGAGCAACATCGCATGGAACGACAACCTGTCCGTCGGCGTGGACCTCATCGACAGGCAGCACAAGAGCCTCATTGAGAAGATCGCGCATCTCGAGGACGCCATCCGGACCGGGCAGGGCCCGGCGGAGATCGTCCGCACGCTCGACTTTCTCGTCGACTACACGAACTACCACTTCGGCACCGAGGAGAAGAACATGCGGGCGTTCGACTACCCCGAGCTCCCGGCGCACATCGAGAAGCACGCCGAGTTCAAAGGTACGCTCGCGAACCTCGGCGAGGATTTCAAGGAGGAGGGAGCGACCCAGCAGCTGGCCGATTCCATCGAGACCCTTCTCATGAACTGGTTCGTCAAGCACATCAAGGACGTCGACAACCGCTTCGGCGCGTTCCTCAGGGAGAACGACCTGACGATGAGCGAGGACGCCTAGCGGCACCCGGTTCTCTGTGTGCGCGCCGTCACGGACGGCGCCTGACCAAGGAGGGGAGACATGCTCGTTCGCGTTCTGACGATCGGTGCGCTCGTGTTCGCGCTGACGCTGGCCGGCTGCTCGGGTGGCGAGACCGAGACGGCGGAGACCGAGTCTGCGATGGAGGGGGAGGCCGTCGTCACGCAGGCCGTCGTCGCGGAGTACGCCGCCAAGAAGTTCGTGGAGCCCACGGAGACCACGACCTATCCGCTCTATGAGACCGGCGATCTCGACGTCGAGAATGCCATGCTGGTCTACACGGCGCAGGTGAAGACCGAGAACCTCGACGGCGACGCCATGCTCGAGATGTGGTGCGTGTTCGAGGGCACGGGCGAGTTCTTCTCGCGCGGCATGGACAGCACGATCACGGGCACCACGGACTGGACCGAGCTCACCACAGCGTTCCGGCTCGAGGAGGGGCAGAACCCCGACAACGTGAAGCTGAACATCATCGCCGGCGGCGCAGGCCAGATCTGGGTGCAGGACGTCAAGCTCACCCGCATGCCGTTGCCGCAGGAGATGGGGGAGGTCGAGTAAGCTCGTCATGGATCGATCGCGCATCCTTCGCCCGGCTTTCGTCGGGGTCGTCCTTGCGGCGGCCGGGCTCGCTCTTGCGCTCGGCTGCGGTGGCAGCGGCAGCCCGAGCGGCGTCGACGACGATGACGACCCGCAGCCAGGCACCCGGATCTACGTCGACGCATCGAACTCGGGTTCAGAGGACGGCACGCTCGAGCACCCGTTCAACACGATCGAAGAGGGCATGGACGCTGCGACGCGCGGCGACACCCTGTTCGTCGCGTCCGGTAGCTACACACGCCGCGACGTGGTCGAGGTGCCGATCGTCGTGTCATTCGTCGGCGACGGGCTGGACCAGACGGTCGTCAACGCCTGGTTCGAGGTGACCGCCCCGGCCGACACGATCCCGGTGACGTTCCGGCACATGGCGTTCGACGGGGCCACCTTCGAATGGAACGTCTCGCGAGATGGACAGCCGCTCGAACCGGCGGGCCCCACGCACGGGTCCGGCGTTCTCGACGGGCCGGACGGTCCCGGCAGCGCCGCCTTCCCGCCGCGTGAGCTCTTCGCTCCCATCCTCATCGACAGCTGCGACGCGGGTGTCGTGACGGTCGGCTATCCGCCGGACCATACCTACACCGTCGAGAACAGCCTCATCGACAGCGCGAGATTCAATCACGGCGAGTGCACGCTGGCGCGCCGCGTGATCCGGAACTGCCAGATCACGGGCAGAGTTGATTTCGCCCACGGGTCGGGAGATGCGCGGACGACCGTCGAGGACTGCACGATCGGCGGCGGCATCCGCATCGCGAGCGGCAGCGGCGGCGCCTTCACGATCACGGGCAACACGGTGCACGGCATCGTCGACAAGTCCGGCGCGAACACGACGACGATCTCCTGGAACACGCTCCCGTCAGGCGACCTCGTCGACAAGAGCGGAGGCTGGGGGAGCGAGACCGAGATCATCGAGCACAACGACATCCAGAACGGGGTCATCAACAACGTCTCCGGCTGCGCGACCGTCCGCTACAACACGATCAACGCGCCCGCCGACACCTTCGCAATCCTGATGAACTGCGGTGCACCCGCGAACCTCGTCGGCAACACGGTCACGCTGCCCGCCGCCGGCGCGCCGCCGGTCGATCCTCTGGACTGGCGGGACATCGGCATCGTCGCGATGTGCGGTGAGGGCGTCATTCAGGACAACACCGTCACCGGCGGGTCGATCGGTCTCTGGGACGTCAGCGGGGTCACCGAGATCTCCGGCAACACGATCAGCGGCTCGTACTACGGGATGCTCACCGGTTTCGGGTCGGACAAGACCATCTCGGCGAACACGATCAGCGGGTGCATCTCCGACGGTGTTCGTTTCCTCGCGGAGAACCAGTCGTACGACTACGGCCCGTTCGAGGACAACTTCATCGTCGATAACGGCGGAGCAGGCGTGCGGCTCTTCCGGGATGTCGACCTCGGTGGGGGAGCGCAGGGCGGCTGGGGCGGCAACGTCCTGACCGGCAACGCCGGGTACGACCTCGTCATCGAGGTCCCTGCCGACTCCGTGGCGGTCATCTATGCCGAGCGGAACACGTGGGACCACGGGAGCGAGGGCGGGATCGACTCGCTCGATGTCTATGACGCGAACGACGACCCGTCGCTCGCGGACGTGGACTTCATCCCGCTCGCGAACTGATCCGGGTCCTGCACGCGCGTCGTCCCGCCGCGAACCAGCACACACACGCCACACACGAACGGGGGCGCCCGAAGGCGCCCCCGTCGCTGCTTCTGCCGCGTGGTGCCCGCGGCCGGACCGCTAGCCTGGCATGGTCCGGTCTACGGGAAGAAGAAGTCCAGCCGCAGCGAATACTCGATAGCGAGCCCCGAGATATCCTCGGAGCAGTCGTAGCACACCTCGCCGTCACACGTCTCCTCGTAGTCCAGCGTGAGGCTCGTGTACTTGAGGTAGATCTCCGGGCCGATCGCGACCGAGTCGGTCAGCCACCACTGGTGTCTGGCGACCGGACCCAGCGAGAACCCGGACAAATCGTACGAGTACTCGTACGAAGACCGACCGCCCATCGCCGGACCCGAGGCAGCGTCCATCAGGTACTGGAACCGGAGTCCCAGAAGCACTGTGGCGTTCTCGGTCTCGAACGTCGGGTAGTAGCCGGCGACGCCGAACCGGAGCAGCGAGACGTCCATTTCGACATCATCCGCGCGATCCGGATAGCCTTCCTCCGCCTCCCACGTTGCCTTCTGGCTCGCATAGCCGATCGACAGCTCGCCCACGAACTCCTCTCCGAACCCGAGCGCGACCTCGTTGTAGTTGAAGAGGCCCGAGTCGTGGACCATCATCATGTCCTGCAGTCCGTAGTTCCCGACGCCTCCGGTGCGGAACGAGGCGTACATGCCTGCGGATGCTGTCCCGGCGACGAGCAGGAGCGCGGCCACGAGCACGAGCGTGATACCGCGGTGCATTGCTCACTCCTTCCTGCTGTGCCCGCCTGGCGATCGCCGGCTATCGGACGGGGTCCGCGCCGGCGCCCGGCGGGCGGCCGGGTTCTAGAACATGAAGTCGAGGCGGAGCGAGTAGTCGATCGCGAGCCCGCTGATGTCGGGGCCGTCCACCGACTCGCGCGAGCCGCCGTCCTCGTACTCCGTCTCCGTCGTGAAGCTGGCGTACTTGATGTAGATCTCGGGGCCAAAGGCGACCGAGTCGGTCAACCACCACTGGTGACGGGCGACCGGACCCACACAGAAGCCCGAGAGCTTGTCCGTGTAGTCACCGTAGTATCCGCCGACCGTCTCGGCGCTCAGGGAGATGTACTCGAACCTGAGACCGACGTCCATCCGCATCGACTCCTTCTGCATGATCGGATAGAAGCCGGCGACGCCGAAGGTCATCATGCTGGGGTTGTACTCGTAGTCGGCGCGGGTCTCCTCTTCCGCGTCCTCCGTGACGCTCTCGCTGTGGTAGCCGAGAGAGACCTCGCCCTGGATCTCCTCGCCGAACCCGATGGCGACCGAGGCGCCGTTGAAGACCCCGGTGTCCCACAGGTACGACCAGTCCCCGAGGTTGGCGTAGTTGCCGAATCCCGTCATCCGGTAGCTGGCGTACAGGCCGGCGGACGCCGAGCCGGCGACCAGCAGGACGGCTGCGACCGTGACCAGAACAAGACCGCGGCGCATCGTCTCCTCCTTCTCCTGTGCCCTCACCCGCACGGGGGGCAGGCGCATCGCTCCCCGGTTGGTTCGGGCGGCCGTTGCTGTGTTCTCTCCGCGAGGGGCCCATCCCTCGCACGGATTCCGTCCAGCGGCAACCTCTTCCGGGCGAGCGTCCTGGCGGGACGGGCGCGCGGCGGGGGCTCCGCTCTTTCACATGACTGTCTAGCACTCGGGACGGCCGCTGCCAAGCGAAAAAACTCGACCATGTGGGCCGACTTCACAGATGGTGGATGCGCCGCGCCGCAGAACCGCCGGCAGTCCGCCGCGGCGAGAGCCGGTCGAACGGCCGATGGACCGCCCGGGGACGACGCCGCTCGGGCGGTCAGCCGGTGACCTGCTCATCCTCCTCGCGCCAGGCGGGGTCCACGATGCAGAGGAAGGCCAGCGGCGTGCGCCCCACGTTCTCGATCCACTGCGTTCGTCCCGGCGGGATGTAGACCGCCTGGCCGGGGTGGATCGGGCGAGCCTCGTCGCCGATGTGCATCGTGCCGGTCCCGGACAGGATGTAGTAGACCTCGGTGGTCGCCATCCGGTGCGCGAGCGACCGCTGTCCGGGCGCCACGGCGGCGAGTGCGAGGCTGTAGCGGAGCTCCACATCGTCCCGTTTGGGGTGCAGGATCTCCCGGAGCTCCGTGCCGTCCCCCGCCAGGATCCCCGGAAGCTGCGCCACGTCCTTGATCAGCATCGGTCCTCCACGGTTCTCGCCGACCGTCTCCCTCTCACGAATCGGTTGACACTGGCACGGCGATGGTGCTATACGCAAGGGCGAAGGAAGTATACCTTGTTTCCTTAGTGTGTCATGGGAGAGGACGAGGCGGTCCGCGCGCTTGCCGGCGCGGGGAGGCGGGCCGTCGTCCAGAGGAGGAGGGAACACATGGCGAGAGGACTGGGACTGGCCCTGGCCGTCCTTCTTACGTTCGCCGCCGTGGCGTCCGCGGACATCGCGTGCGATGATCTCGGCGTCGGGATCCAGTTCGGCATGATGCAGCCGTCTGGAGGCGAGGAGGAGTACGAGGATTCCGGGATGCTCATCGGCATCACGGTGAAGAAGCCGCTGGTCGGGAAGGTCTGGGGCGCGCTCGAGTACACGCACGGCGTCTCGGCGAACGGCGAGGCGGTTCCCGCCGCACGCATGCAGGGGTTCGGCGAGGCCGACGAGTTCAAGACCGTCTGGAACAAGGCGCAGTTCTCCGCGCAGTACATGTTCATGGACGAGGGGAAGGTCCTCCCGTACGTGAGCGCGGGGTTCGGCCTGACGTTCTGGGAGGTCCAGGACTGGCAGGACGACATCGACGAGGGCGAGATTCCCGAGGGATACAACGAGGACGGGAAGCTCAAGGACCTCAACGGCACGAACATGACCATGAGTGTCGGCCTCGGCGCCGACATCCTCGTGACCGAACGGCTCGCCGTGACGCTGGGCGGCCGGTACAACCTGCTCGTCGGCAACGACATCGACAACGTGGGACTGAGCTCGGTGAGCGGACCCGACTGGGTCGACGCGAACGATTCGGTCCTCGAGGTCTTCGGTGGTCTGACCTACTACTTCGGTCCCGGCGACTGCGATGGCGACGGGATCATCGGCAAGGACGATCACTGCTGGAACAAGCCCGAGGACTTTGACGGGTTCGAGGACGAGGATGGCTGCCCGGATATCGACAACGACCAGGACGGCATCCTGGACGTCGATGACATGTGCCCGGACGAGCCCGAGGACTTCGACGGGTTCGAGGACGAGGACGGTTGCCCCGACGTGGACCGCGACGGAGACGGCATCCCCGACATGGATGACGAGTGCCCCGATGAGCCCGAGGATCCGGACGGCTTCGAGGACGCCGACGGCTGCCCCGAGTTCGACAACGACGGCGACGGTGTGCTCGACAACCTGGACATGTGCCCGAACACGCCGAAGGGCGTGGAGGTCGACGAGCACGGGTGCGAGATCAAGGAGAAGCCCCCTGCGACGGCCGCCGAGGACGTCTACCCTGTCGGCGTGCTGTTCAAGCTGAACAGCTACGCGCTGTCGACCGAGGCGAAGGGCACGCTCGACGAGATGGTCACCATCCTCACGAACTACCCCGACCTGTGGGCAGAGGTGAGCGGGCACGCGTGTGACCTGGGCGACGACGAGTACAACCTGGAGCTCTCGGAGAATCGCGCGAGTGCCGTCATCGGCTATCTCGGCGAGCACGGCATCGACATCGAGCGCTTCGTTCTGAAGGCGTTCGGCGAGTCGCGTCCGGAGTTCCCGAACGTCAATGAGGCGAACCGGAAGAGAAACCGCCGCGTCGTCGTGACGCCGGTCAATCCTCCGGAGTAGGCACAACGCACGAGAGCGCCACGCAGGGGCGGAACCGGCCTCCGGCCGCTTCCGCGCCGGGCGAGCGCCAGTGCATAGGTGTTGCTGCACGCTGTGACAGCGCAGTGGGAGCGAAGGGGGTGGGGCCATGCGTCCCACCCCCTCGCGCGTCGCGGCACGGTCATCGCGCGCGAAGACACGAAGCTATTTCGCCGCTCATACCTCTCAAATAGTCCAGCGCTATCATCTCCCTGTCGAGAGCAGTCGTCATCACCGGCAGGGAGAGAGCCATGGTGCCCCCCGAATCCACAGCTGAGCTTCGACTCGCGGCTCGAGGTCTGGAGGCCGTACTTCCCGAGTGCGGGTCGCGGTCCTCGCTCGGGTCGCGATGTCTGCGCGCGGGGGCGCTGACCTGCTCCGCGGTAGCAGCTCCCCCCGTGGCGGTCGCGGCCGCCATGTTCCTCGCTGCCTCGGTGAGCGCGCGGTCCGGCGCGTGGATGGCGTCAGTTCTCTACGTACTGGTCGGCGTCGTCACTCCGGTCCTGGTGGTCGCGATGCGGATCAGGCGGCGTCAGGTCCGGGACGTGGAACTGACCCGTCGGGAGGAGAGGCTCGTTCCCCAGGCCGCGGCCGCAGCGAGTCTCCTCGTCGCCTGGCTCGTGCTCCTTGCGCTGGCCGCGCCGCGACCGATGACCCTGCTCGCCGCGGGGCTCGCCCTCCAGTCTTTCATCGTGCTGCTCGTGACACTCCGCTGGAAGATCAGCGTGCATTCAGCCGCGGCGGCGGTGGCCGGGACACTCATCGCGCTCGCCCTCCACTGGTTCGTCCCGGCCACGCTCGTCGTGGCGGCGGTCGCCTGGTCGCGATGGCATCTCGACCGCCACACTCTCGCGCAGATCGTCGCCGGAGCGGCGCTCGGTGCCGTCGTCTCGACCGGCGTCTGGGTGCTCCTGGGGTCGTCCTGACGCCGCGGATCTCCGGGCGTCCCGTCAGGAAAGGTGGAACATGCGCATCGCGATCTTCGCTGAGACCTTCCTCCCGAAATGGGACGGCGTGACGAACACGGCGTGTCGACTGCTTGAGCACCTCGCCCGTCGCGGGCACGAGTGCATCGTGTTCGCGCCGGAAGGGGCTCCGGAGTCGTATGCCGAAGCTCGTGTCATCGGCGTGCGCAGTTTCACCTGTCCCGTGTACGATGACCTCAGGCTCGCCAGCCTGCGCCCCGACATCGGACGTGAGATGGACGGTTTCGCCCCCGACATCGTGCACCTCGTGAGTCCGGCGCTCATGGGCCTTGTCGGCATGCTCAGGGCGAAGCGGCTCGGACTCCCCATCGTGGCGTCGTACCACACGGATGTGCCGGGCTACATGAAGAAGTACGGACTCGCGCTGCTCACGCAGCCGAGCTGGTTCTACTTCCGGCTGCTGCACAACGCCGCCGACCTGAACCTCTGTCCGTCGAGCTTCACCCGCGACGAGCTTCACGGGCATGGGTTCAGGAGAGTGGAGATCTGGGGAAGGGGTGTCGACACCGAGCGATTCGCACCTGAGCGAGCGTCCGAGGAGTGGAGACATCTGCTCACCGACGGGCACCCCGAAGCTCCCCTTCTGCTCTACGCCGGCCGGCTCGCACCCGAGAAGCGCATCGATGTTCTCCGTCCGGTGCTCGACCGGCTGCCGGACGTCCGCCTGGCGCTCGTGGGCGACGGCCCGATGCGGTCCGAGCTTGAGCAGGTGTTCCGCCACACGAACACGGTCTTCACCGGCTACCTTGAGGGCGACGCCCTCGCCGGCGCGTACGCCTCGAGCGACCTGTTCGTCTTCCCGGGCGAGCATGAGACGTTCGGGAACGTGGTCCTCGAGGCGATGGCATCGGGGCTACCCGTCCTGGCCGCAGGCCGCGGGGGCCCCGTCGACCACGTCCTCGATCACGTCAACGGGTTCCTCTTCGAGCCCGGCCGGAGCGAGGAGCTCTCCCGGCGGGTCGAGCAGGTCCTGTCCGATCCGTGGTTCCGCGACCACCTGCGGCGCGGTGCGCTCCGCTCCGCTCGCTCCAAGACGTGGGAGTCCGTCATGGACGGACTCCTCAGGCGGTACGAGGAACTGATTCTTCGCTCATCCGTCCGGAGTCGGGAGGCGTCGGCGCCTGCACCCGCCTGCCCCGCGGCCTAGCGGTCGGCCCCCATATTCTGCCCCTGTCGTGGCACATTCCTTGCTTTCTAGGTCAGCAGACCATACGGATTACGGCAGATGAGCGCGATGCACCGTGCGCACCCGCTCCGCGGGAGCGGTGCCGACGACCGGCACGGTGGCCGAAGCAGAACGCGCCGGGCTTCGTGCATTCTGCCAAGCGAGCAGGGAATGATCGCGTGCGGGATACGGCCCGCACGGCCGCGCCAGACGCGGTCACGGGGGGGGCGAGCATGCCGAGGCGCAGCGAGAACACTCACAGGAACATCTTCGTCGGGGCCTTCGGAGGGCGTGACTGGCGGCTGCTCTCAGAGCGGCTTCGCTCCGCCGGCTACGACGTCTCGCAGGCGAACAGCGTCGAGAGTTTCGTCGGGGAGGCGGCCGCGGCCGGCTGCGATCTCATCATCATCGACCGTTCGACCGAGGTCGTCAGAGAGGCGCACCTTGAGGAGCGGCTTGACCAGAATCCAACGACGAAGCACCTGCCTGTTCTCATCCTGTGCGCCGTCAACGAGGGCCCCACGTCTCAGATCGACGCGCCCTACGGGCTGCTCGACTATCTGCCCAGACCGTTCAGCGCCAGCGAGTTCGTCTCGCGGGTGAAAGCGGTCCTGCGCATCAACTACAGCGAGGACGGCGGCACGCCGAAGCAGAAGCGGGATCCGATCACGCGGCTGTACAATCGGCTCTACTTTGACGAGCGTCTCAAGACGGAGATGGACCGAGCGCGTCGCTACGGGCGCGAGCTCTCCGTCGCGCTCATGGACATCGACAGTCTCGAGCGGATTAACGACGCCTACGATCACAGGACCGGCGACGCCGTGCTTCGTTCGCTCGCTGACATCCTGCTGTCCGGGACGAGGCTCTCCGACGTGATGGCCAGGTTCGGCGGCGACGAGTTCGCACTCATCCTGCCGGAGACGCGCGCCACGGACGCCGGCATCCTCGTGGAGCGCCTGAGGACCACGTTCGCCGATCGCACGCTGGCGCGAAGCGGCGGCGAGGTTCGGGCCACGGTGACGTGCGGGATCGCCGCGTACCCAGACCACGCCGGGGATGAGGAGACACTCGTGCGCATGGCCGACTCCGCGCTCTGCCGCGGCCGGGCCGAGGGCCGCAACCGCACCGTGATCGCGTTCTCCGATACCGGCGAGGCGGCCTGGGGCGGTCTCCACGCCGCGCCGACGATCCTGCTCGTCGAGGGCAACGACTACAGCAGGAGCGTCGCGTCCGTGGTGCTCCGCGCGAACGGCTACGAGGTGATCGAGGCCGCGGACGCCGCGTCCGCGCTCGCGCTGGCCAAGAGCTCGCACCCGGACCTCGTGCTGATGGACGTCTACCTGAACGGTCTCGAGGGGCTCGAGGTGACACGCCGGCTCGTCTCGATGACGGAGACCCACGACATACCCATTCTCGCGCTCACGTCCAACGACATGCCGGGCGAGCTCGAGAAGCTCGTGGCCGCCGGATGCAAGGGCTACATTACGAAGCCGATCGACACGAACAGCCTCGCCGCGCAGATCGAGCCGTTCCTCACCTAGCGGAGCGACTCCATTGCGCGACCGTTTCCTGGAGGGCCGCCGGCATCGAGCCGGCGGCCTTTCTGTGGTATGGTGATGCGCCGGCGTCATCCGCGCGGCGAGACGATCCCCCGTGACCGGAGGCTCGAGTGAGACCGTTCCCACGACGCTTCCCGCAACACTCCATGCTCCACGCGCTGCCCCGCGCTTGCCGCCGGCCGATCGCAGTTGCCTGCGCGCTCGCTGCCGTCATCGCCCTCGCGGCCGGGTGCGCGCCCGGTTCGGGCACGGGTGTCGCCGGCGAGGGTCCCGACGCCGCCGAGAGGGGCGAGGCCGGCGGGCCACGTGACGCAGGGAAGACGGGCGCTGCCGCCGGCGGAGCCATGCCGTGTGACGTCGTCGAGGGGCTTCCCGACCGCCTGCCCGACCGCCCGGCGGACGGCGTCTGGTGGCAGGACGGGGGGGAGATGCGTTGTCTCGTGTCGTCGGACGGTGAGCCGATCGGCGACGCGATCCCGGCGCGCTCCATGGCAGCCGCTTGCACGACGGCCATGGGCCTGCCCCCGGACTCCCGGGACCGGGCGGTCGGCGAGGCGGCGCGCGCACTGCTCATATCAGAGACCGGTGCGTTCCGCATGCTCGAGCGTCGTGGGGTGGAACTCGGTCCGGTCGGCCGGGCCGACGTCGTGACGGAGTTCACCGACGCCGCCGTCACCGGGCGCGCTCCCCGGTTCCCGAGGATCGAGATCGTCGAGAGTGTCGTGGAACGGTGCGCGGACGCATCCGGCGCCTCGCGCTGGCGCGCGACGCTGCTGGCGGAGTATCCGATCGGGCTGCTGCGTGGCGACGCCGCGCACGCGCGCTGGGAGCAACGGAGGGCGGCGAGGGAGCTGGCCGTGCGCGCTCGCTCGGTGAACCAGTTGCTCGACGCCGGGCGCTGGCTCGACGCGTGGCTCGAGGCGCGCCGTTCCAACGGACTGCTCGGCAGGGTCGCTCCGGAGGAGCGACTGGACGATGAGGGTCTGCCGAGGGAGCCGCTCTCGGAGCTTGCGGCGTTCACGGAGGTTCGCATCCGGGTCCTCGCCGCGGAGGGCGACGGTCCGCCGATCGTCGTCGCGCGCGGCGGACGCGAACGGGCGCGCTTCGTCGTCGAGTATCCGCATCGGGGGGCCTGGATCCCGGCCATCGGGGTGCCGGTGCGCTTCTCGGGAGGCGGTCCCTTCCGGCTTGCGCCTCTCGCGCCCGAGACCGACGGAGCGGGCGTGGTCGCGGTCGACGTCGTCGCCGACGGAGACCCCGGCGAGGGGACCTTCATGGCGTACGTGGACCTTCCCCGGCCGGACCGGGGGGCGCCCGGGGGCGAGCCCGTCGACGTGCCCGACCGCGCGCCTGGCGAAGCCTCCGTCGATGTGCCCGCCGTGGAATCCGTCGACGTGCCCGGCCGCGCGCCTGGCGAAGCCTCCGTTGACGCGCCCGCCGAGGCGGAGGCCGGGGTCCGGTGCGAGGTGGTCGTGACGTCTGCGATGGACGCGGCCGTCTGCGTGGAGATCGATGCCGGAAGGGCCGGCGACGCGGGCGGAGAGATCGCGGATGGCCCAGCCTGGCTGCGCGAGCGCGTTCGAGAGGGCATTCAGAACGGACTCGACGACGTGGGTTCGAGGCTCGTCGAGTGCGGTCCCACGGTGGAGCTCGTCGTGGCGGTGGATGTCTCGGTCGCCACGACGCGCGCGGGGGAGGCCTGGTCGACGCTCGTGACGTGCAGGGTCGTCGCCATAGACCAGCGTCTGGGCGAACGCGTAGGCGAGGTCTCGTTCGAGGTGGAGGAGGGGATCGACGGGGACGCGCGAGAGGTCGAGGCGCTCGCCCTGAGGGAGGCGGGGCGTCTGGTCGCCGTCTACCTCGAGCCGCGGCTCAGCGAGCGGTGACCGCCGACTCGAACAGGCAGAGCGAGTCGTAGTACGAGACCGTGAAGTACCCCCAGCCGACGCCGCTGACGTTGCCGTCCGTGCCGCCGTCGGGGAAGGGACCCGCCGTCGCCCGGACCCAGCCTGCGACCGTCCCGGCCAGCGTGACCTCATCGGGCCCGAACATCACGACGGTGTCCGGGACCGAGCGCTCGAGCACGAGCGAATCCCCCGTGGCGCTCACCACGCACCGCACATCGTAGTAGTCGGCGCCCTCGGACGGCGTCCACGTGACCCGGAGCGTCTCGCCGAGCGCGATCTCCGCCGGCTGCCGCACCGAGAATCCTCCCGGCACGTCCTCCGTCGCGGTCGAGAGTCCCGTCTCGGTGTTCACCCTGAGAGAGCATCCCTGGCCGTGCTGCCAGACAATGTCGTCATCGTCGAGGCTCGCGACGAGCGTGATCGGCGAGATGAGGTCGACGCGGTCGAGCTCTCTGCCGCTGACGAACACGACGAACTCGTCCGGGAGCGGGTCAGCGAGGCAGCGAACGCGCACGACGGTGCTGTCCCCGTCCGCGAGCCGTGACTCGAGCACCGACCCCGCGATGGACGGCGCGATGACCATCGTGTTTGTCGGGCAGACGATGTCGTCGCTGCACGAGACGAGCGAGCACGCGAGCAGGAACGCGAGGATCGCGCACGCTGCGCTCCGGACGGGACGGCTACTCCAGTCCGGGGAACGGTCTCTGGTTGAGCAACAGGTCCTCATGCCGTCCTCGCTCCCGTACGAGGTGCATCTTTCCACCGATGACGAGCACCTCCGCGGGCGTGGGGTGAGAGAGGAAGAGCTCGGGGCTCATCGAGTATCCGTACGCGCCGGCGTTGAAGACGCCGACGAGGTCGTCGGTCGCGATGCCGTCGGGCACGGGGAGCGCTTCGCTCGTGACGTCGATCGGCGTGCAGAGCGGTCCGGTCGCCTTCGCCGTTGCGTTCGCGCCGGCGCCGAGCCGGTTGATGACGGCGGCCTGGTGTTTGACCTTCATCAGGACGGGGCGGACGAACTGGTTCACGCCGCCGTCCGTAATGACGTAGCGCTCCCCGCGCGACTCCTTGAGCTCGAGCACCCGGGTCATATAGACGCCGCACTCCGAGACGAGGAAGCGTCCGAGCTCGAGGATGAGCCGGAACTCCTTCCGCTCGCGGAACGGACGGAACACCTCCTCGACGCGGGGGCCGAGCGACGCGAGATCGAGTGGGCGCTCTTCCTCGTAGTGCGGCACGCCCAACCCGCCGCCGAAGTCTATCGACTGAACGGGGGCGCCGATGATCTCCTCCACGCGGAGCGCCATGGCCGCCGTGCGCTCTGCGTTGGCGACGACCTCGTCCTCCTGGAGGATCTGGCTCGCCGTGTACACGTGGAGCCCCACGATCTCGATCCTGCGCCGATCCCATGCCTCCGCCAGCCCCTTGAGCTTCTCCTCGTCGATGCCGAACTTGCTCGGTCCGCCGGCCATCTGCTCGTGGAGCGGCCCCGCCGACCCGCCGCCGACCTTGCCGAGCCCGACGGTCGTGTTGATGCGAAGCGCCGCGCGAGCCGGAACGCCGAGCAGCTTCGAGATTCGCGCCATTCGCTCGAGCTCGCGGAGCGACTCCACGTTGATCGCGAAGACACCGTTCAGGATGGCGTCCTCGAGCTCCCGGTCGGTCTTGCCCGGTCCGGCGAAGACGATGTCCAGCGGGTCGTAGCCGACCTCGCGCGCCAGGAAGAGCTCGCCGCCCGACGCGATCTCGGAGCCCGCTCCGAGGTCTCTGAGCAGCTCGACGATCGCCATCGAGGGATTGGCCTTCATGGAGTAGAAGATCTCGAAGGAGGGGAACGCCGCGCGGAGCGCGCGGTAGCGCTCGCGGATCATGTCGCCGTCGTAGATGTACGTCGGCGTCCCGAACTCGCCGGCGATGCGCGTGACCGGGATGCCCCCGACGTTGAGGACCCCTTCGGTCTGCGAGAAGTTCCTGAGCAGTGTGGTCCTCCTGGTTCGGCGGCGCCGAGCGGCGTGCCCGCGCTGGTCGGCGAGGGCGCGTCCGGGGGGCGCGGCGTCCTACTTCCTGCGGTAGATGTCGATGC
The DNA here is from genome assembly GCA_964487295.1 of uncultured bacterium. Classification (GTDB taxonomy): domain Bacteria; phylum Joyebacterota; class Joyebacteria; order Joyebacterales; family Joyebacteraceae; genus JAPEKQ01. Next base: position 17,025 of record CAZAQL010000053.1, read on the forward strand.
GCGTCGAGCCGCCGAAGATGTAGAAAGGGAACGGCTCGGCGATGGCGCTGTCGATGCCGAGCTTCGCGTACTCGGGGCAGAGGTTCGCTCCCGTCTCGCAGAACATGATGAGCTTCGTGCCGCCGCGCTTCGCCGCGGCCAGGATGTCGCCCATCGTGTCCGTCGAGATGATCATGCCCGTCATGACGGCAACGTCGCACTCCTCGACGAGCTCCACCGTGCGGTCCTCGCTGTAGATGGGCGCCCCGTCGACCTCGGTGCCCACGATCGCCGGATCCTCGTCGGTACCAACGACCTTCACCCCGCGGTCGTGGAGCATCTTGATGATGTTCCCGATGACGCCGACGTTCACAACGCACCCGGGCGACGCGCCCATGAGCTCGATGTGCCGCATGACCTCCGTCACGACGAGGCCGCTTCGCCAGAGCGCCTTCTTGCGCGCCGGTCCCGTCATCGTGTGCGTCTCGTCGGGGTGCTTCTCGAACGCCGAGAACATCGCGTCCGTGGTGGCGACCTCGAAGCACCGGTAGGTGTGCTCGACCTCGCGGCAGTCCTTCCCGAGCAGGTAGTCGCCCTCGGAGAGCGCCGGGATCGTGGCGCAGTAGCAGGCGCCCTCGCCGAACGTCTGCACGAGCAGGAACGTGTACCGGAAGGTGCGCTCCGCCGGGTTCGGCTTGAACATCAGATCGGTGCGCCAGAGCCCGCGGATCTGGAACGACTCGTCGGGGTAGTCCTTGCTGAGCTCGATGCCCTTGCGGGCCAGCTCCTTGAGGTAGTCCACGTATCGTCCTTTCGTCTGGTCGGGCCTGAGCGTGGAATATACCACGACCGGGCGGCCGGGGCAATCGGGGCCGACGGTGCCCTGAGGGAACGCATGGGTACATCGTGACCCACCCAGCCGGGTGAGGAAGTTGGCTTG
>CAZAQL010000054.1:0-17843 GCA_964487295.1 uncultured bacterium
CGCGGCCGTTCGCGAAGCGCGGAGTCTCCACCCGCGGCCGTTCGCGAAGCGCGGGGTCTCCACACGCGTCCGTTGACCGACGGCGGCTGCTGTGGTAGATGTGCTGTCGGTCGAGCGAAGTCGCGCTCGGAGGAAGGGCGGTACGGAGCATTCGCCGCCAGCACCCGCTCTCGAGGGACAGATGCCGATCATCGTCCAGAAGTACGGCGGAACGTCCGTTCAGGACCACGACAAGCTCCTGACGGTCGCGCGTCGCGTCGCTGCCCTGCGGGACGCCGGGAACGATGTGGTCGTCGTCGTGAGCGCCATGGGCAGCACGACCGACGGGCTCCTCGACGAGGCACGGCGCTTCACGCCGACGCCGGCGCAACGCGAACTGGACATGCTGATCACGGCTGGAGAGCGGATCTCCATGTCGCTCCTCGCCATCGCGCTCAACGCCATCGGCACGCCCGCCGTGTCCTTCACCGGGAGCCAGGTCGGTATCATCACGGACACGAGACATACGCAGGCGCGCATCCTCGAGGTGCGGCCGCACCGCGTCCGTTGCGAGCTTGAGAAGGGCAACGTCGTGGTCGTTGGAGGTTTCCAGGGCGTGAGCGTCAACAAGGACGTCACCACGCTCGGACGCGGCGGTTCCGACACGACGGCCGTCGCGCTCGCCGCAGCGCTCGCCGCCGACCGGTGCGAGATCCTGACCGACGTCGACGCCGTCCACACGGCCGATCCACGCCTCGTGCCGGGAGCCGCTCCCCTGAGCGAGATCTCGTGGGAGGACATGGGCGAACTGGCCCGGTACGGCGCCCGCATCATGAAGGAAGAGGCGGTCCGGTTCGCGGAGCGCAACGGGATCAGGCTGCACATCGCGCGGAGCGATGGGTCCGGACCGGGCACGATCGTGCTGGACCGCCCGTCGCAGGCGGAACCACCGATCGCCGCGCTGTCGCTTCTCGAGGGCCTGAGGACACTGCGCTGTCCGCTCGCCGGCGGCTCACCCGTCTGCGACGCGCTGCCGGGCGAAGGTGCAGAGGCCGTCCTCACGATCCTCGACGCGAACGGTGTCACGGCGGTTCTGGGCGGCGGGATGAACGAGAGGGACGACGGCACGGTCGGCCCGACGACCAGTCCGTGCGCGATCCTCTGCGCCGTCGGTCAGGACGCGGGCTCGCCGTCCACCCTCAGGCGCGTCGTCGAACGTCTGTCGTCCGAGGCGGTGCAGATTCTCGCTGCCGTGTCCTCCGGACGATCGCTCAGGGTCGTCGTCACGAGGGACGACGCCCGGCGCGCTCTCGCGACGGCGCACGGGCTGCTCATCGAGGGGTGATCTCTCGGCCGGCGCGGAAGAGCCTGAGGCACGTGATGTCCCGAACGCGCTCGCGCGGGACCTCGAACGGATCACCGTCGAGAACGCAGACGCTTGCCTCCTTGCCCGCCTCCAGCGTGCCACGCCGGCCCTCGTCGAACGAGATCCAGGCCGCGTCCCGCGTGAAGAGAGCGACCGCGTCGTGGACCGGCAGACGCTCCGCCTCGTTCGGCCGGTTCATCGCCGCGTGGATGCCGAGGAGCGAATCCATCGGCGTCACGTAGGAGTCCGAACCGCCGGCCAGACGCACGCCGGCCTCGAGATACGTCCGGTACGGGTTCGTCCGGGCCGCACGCGCCGGACCGAGACGACGCTCGATCATCCCCCCCAGCTCTCCCCAGTACAGCTCGAACGTCGGCTGAACGCACGCGGCCACACCGAGCCTGACCATGTCGGCGATGTGCGCCGGACCGGGCAGCTCACAGTGCTCGATACGGTGGCGCGCGTCGCCGCACTCGCCGCCGCACGCGGCCCGGTAGCACCTGAGCGCCTGGGCGATGGCCCTCCCCCCAAGCGCGTGCACGGAGATCTGGAGACCGCGCTCGTGAGCCCGCCGGAAGAACCCGATGAGATGATCGTCCTCGTAGTAGAGCACGCCCCGACCCGGCCGATCGGCGTACGGCTCGGTCAGGGCCGCCGTGCCGGAGCTGAAGGAGCCGTCGAGCAGCAGACATCCGCCGATGCGCGGGAGCCCGAGCGAGGTGACGCGGTCCACGTCCTCCATCTGAGCGAACGGAACGATCTCGATCGGAAGGTCCGGCTGCGTCTCGAGGAGGAGCTCCAGATCCCGGTTCTCCGGGTCCGTGTTGCCCACGAGTGTGTGGACCACCCCGACGCCCCGTGACGCGGCCTTCCGGGCAGCCTCATGGAAGCATCTGACACGCTCCTCGTCCGTGAGCGCGTCTCGCGATCTGCGCGCCGCGAGCGTGTTGGCCTCACGCCTCAGCACGCCCGTGGGACGACCGTCGTCCCCGAGCTCCACGCCATCGAGCCCGACGTCGATGCGCAGGAGCTCGGCCGCACTGCTGTTGACGACGCTGGAGTGGCCGTCGCGGCGTCGGATGAAGATGGGGACGTCCTTCGACACGGCGTCCAGTTCCGTCGCGGTCGGATAGCGTCCGTCGGGAAGCAGGTCGGGATCGAACGAATGCCCCCTGAGCAGCGTGCCCTCGAGGCTCGTCGCTCCGTCGGCCAGAAGCCCCAGGAGTTCCTCGAACCGCTCGGCCTTCGAGAGGTCGACGTCGACGTCGAGAAGCCCCGTCTCCAGGAAGTGGACGTGACAGTCCGCGAGCGCCGGGAGCACCGCGCCCCCGCGCGCGTCGACGCGCTCGACGTCCTTCCCGAGCTCCGGCGGCGGCCCCGTCCCGACTCTGACGATCGTGCCCCGCTCGACGAGCATCCAGTCCGCGACAGCGTCGCGGGACGCCATCGTCCTGATGCGCCCCGTGAAGAGCTTGCTTTCCCCGTTGACCGCCGGCATGCCGTCCTCGCTTCTCAGGTGCTCCCGCCGGGAATCCCGCCTGACGCGTCGCGGCGCCGCCCCGGCCGACTTCGTCAGATACGCGTCGTCTCGACGAGGATGTAGTCGCCGAATCCGTTTCGGTCCATGAACAGGTAGCGCGTGTGGTCCGCGTAGTAGTACCAGACCTCCCAGGCGTACGGCTGCGGCCCGATCGGCTGACTCTCCACGTCGTCCGGCTCGCCGTGCTGGATGTAGATGCGCCCCATGTCCGTCTGCCAGCCCTCGAGTATCGTCCTGAACCTCACGTTGGCGTAGCCCAGCCGGCGCATGAACTCGTCGCGGAACTCGTTCTCCTCCGTCGCCGGATCGGGATCGTACTTCTTCCAGAACCGTTCCCACGCTTCGTCCCGTTCCTCCACTGGCGCGTCGCGCAACTCCTCGATGTCCCTCCGGCTCGCGACGTAGCTGACCTGCGTCAGCATCTTCTCGAAGTCCTTCCCCCAGCTCTGGGGCGAGCTCAACACTCGGAATCGAGCCTCTGTCTCCGCCGTTCCTCCCGGAGGAGCCGCCTTCGCCCGGACGACGTAGTCGCCGACCTCCAGTTCGAGGACAGAGAACTGGTGCACGTGCCTGGTGACCCAGGCCGTCTGTCGCACCGTGTCGCGCTCCGCGAGCTGCGTGACCCCGTCAATGGTCTCGACCGTGTATCGGACCGGGTAGACCGTTCCGCTCTCTCCGTAGGCCGGGACGAGCGCCCGCACCAGCGGGCTCTCCTCCCCGTACTGCCGGGACGGGTTCGGGACGAACCGCGCCGAGTCGCCGACCTCCGCTACGCGTGCGAACTCGATCGTGCCAAGCTTGACCAACCCGCCCTCGAACGCGGTCACGTCGACGGTGCGCTCGACGTACCCCGACGCGCGCGAGTCCAGACTCGTCAGTTCGACCTTGAGGCGGTACCGCCCCTCCGTTACGCCGACCCTGAGCACCTCGCGGGCGGCCAGACGCTTCGAGTTCGTATCCTCGTACGCGTCGAGGACGACGGCCCGGGGCCACGTGTCCCCCGCCACCTGCCTATCGTCATCGTCATAGAGCACGGCGGTCACCTCGAACCGCGCGCGGTAGCGTCCCTCGTAGCGCACGAACGTCAGTTCGTCATACGTCACGCTGTAGCTGATCTCGACGGTGCTCCCGCCTTCGACGGTCGGCACCGCGGCGACGTCCACGACGAAACGAAGGTCGCCGAAGCTCGAGGGAGTGTTGGCGTACGGGGTCCACTGAGCCCCGCCTGCGGCGGCAAGAGCGATCACGAGCAGGGCCGCGACGAGCGCCGGAGCGTGACGCGGGAGGGCGGCGCGACTGCGGCGCCGATGTGCCGTGCGGAAGCGCATGAACTCCCCCTTCCGAGATGAGGCGGGGGCGAGCCCGCAAGCTACTCGTAGCGCAGAGACTCGATCGGATCGAGGCGCGCGGCCTTCGAGGCGGGATAGAGACCGAAGAAAATGCCAACGGTCACCGAGACCCCGAGCGCCAGCGCCACGGACCACGGCTCGATCACGGCCGGGATCGGGGTCACGGTGGAGATGACCTTGGCGATGCCCATCGCGGCGCCCATCCCGAGCAGGCCGCCGATGGCGGAGAGCACCGCGGACTCGACGAGGAACTGCCAGAGGACGTCGCGCGAGCGCGCACCGACCGCCTTGCGGATACCGATCTCGCGCGTCCGCTCGGTGACGGACACCATCATGATGTTCATGATGCCCACGCCACCAACGATAAGCGCGATGGCCGATACTCCAATCATGACGATCCACGTGACGCGCGTCAAGTTCTCGTACATCTCCACGAGCTGCGACTGCGTTATGATCTCGAAGTCGTTCCGGTCATCGGACCTCAGCCCTCGCCGCGTCCTCAGCACACGCTCGACCTCAGAGATCGCCTCGTCGATCTTCTCGGAACTCGCCGCCTTCACGGAGAGCCGCGAGGTCAGCCTCGATCCGTAGAGCTTGCTCACGGTCTTGTAAGGGATGATCACGTAGTCGTCCAGGCTCTGGCCGAACAGCTCGCCCATCGGCTCCATGACGCCGACGACACGGAACTTCCTGTTGCCGATCAGCACGTGTCGGCCGACCGGATCACGCGGGCCGAAGAGGTACTCCTTCACGGGATGACCGAGCACGACGACCTGACGCTTGCGGTCGGCCTCCGGCCACGCGAAGAAGCGCCCGTCGGCGATGTCGCTGTCGGAGACGTACTGATAGTCGGGCGTCACGCCCATCACGACCATGTCGTTCGTCGTCTGTGACCCGTACCGTATCTTCCGGAACACGAACGTCTGAGGAGAAACGGCCGCCACGGCCGGACACTGCTCCGCGATCGCCTCGGCGTCCTCGTACGTGAAGTCGGGCCGCTTGCGAAACTCGAGGTAGTCCGCGTACGAGACGTTGCCCGCCGGCATCTTCGACACGGTGAACGAGTTCGTGCCGAGCGACCGGAAGATGTCGAGCACGCTCTGGTTGACGCCTGAGATGAGCGAGACCATGGCCACGACGTTCATCACGCCGATGAGGATCCCGAGCGAAGTGAGGAACGAGCGCATCCGGTTCGCGGCGATGGCGCGAAAGGCCGCGATGACGCTCTCCACGAAGCGGTTCGGGTAGACCTTCTGTCTGGCGGCCGGAGGTGTCATTGGTAGCTCAGCGCCTGGATCGGATTGAGGCGGCCCGCCCGGAAGGCGGGATACACGCCGAAGACGATGCCCGTCACGAGAGAGAACGCGATCGCGATACCGACCGCGGCCGGCGTCACCGCGGCCGGGAGCGGCGAGATCGCGCGGACGAGAAGGGCCAGCCCGGCGCCGATCCCGATGCCCACGGCGCCGCCGAGACACGTCAGGATGACGGCCTCTATGAGAAACTGGAGCGTCACGTCCCTGCGCCGGGCCCCGATGGCCTTGCGGATGCCGATCTCCCGCGTCCGCTCGGCGACGGAGACGAGCATGACGTTCATCACTCCGATGCCGCCCACGAGGAGCGCCAGAGCGACGATTCCCGTCATGGCGAGGTAGAGCACGCCCGTAAGCGCGTTGTACGAGGCCATGAGGTCGTCCTGCGTGTTGATCGCGAAATTGTCGGGGTCGTCGCGCGGCACCTCCCGGCGGACCCGCAGCAGCATCCGGATGTCCTCGATCGTCCGCTGCATCGACGCGCCCTCGGCCGGCTGGCAGTCGATCACGACCGAGCGCCTGCTGCCGAATGCCTTCTCGAACGCCGAGATCGGGACGATGACGTGCTGATCCTGGCTCTCACCGAAGATGTCGCCCTTCTCCTCGAGCACTCCCACGACCTTGAACCGCTTCCCGTCGATCTGGATGTCGCGGCCGATCGGGTCACGGAGGCCGTAGAGCTCGTCGGCGACGTCGACACCGATGACGGCCACCTGCCGGCGCCGGTCGACATCGAGCTCCGTGATGAAGCGGCCGTACCCGATCGGGTAGTTGTCGATGGTCTCGTACTCCGGCGTGGAACCCTGGACGTGCACGCGGGGCAGGCTCTCACCGCGATACGAGACGCGCCGCCCCGTGTGTATGTTGGGCGCCGTGAGCCCGACCGAGGGGAGCGCCGCCACGGCCTCGGCGTCCTCGATCGTCAGCCGCGGACGATTCCTGTACTCGTCGCTGTCGCCCATCTGGACCCAGGGATAGAGGCTGACGGAGATGATGTCCGTCCCGATGGACTGGAACTGGGTCGCCACGCTCTGGTTCAGCCCGGCGATGAGCGACATCACCGCGACGAGAGACAGGCTCCCGATGATGATGCCGAGCATCGTCAGGCCCGAACGCATCTTGTGCGAGCCGAGCGTCCTGACGGCAGAGAGCAGTGTCTCCCGGAACTCCATCCCGCCTCCTAGTCGCGGCCCGGCCGGCCGTTCCCTCCGCCTGAGGCCCGTGACGGTCCATCGCTCGCGATGAGACCGTCGCGGATGCGTATGATCCGTCTGGCGTGCTCGGCGATGTACTCCTCGTGCGTCACGAGGATGATGGTGTTGCCGCCGTCATGGAGGCGCCTGAAGATCTGCATGATCTCCTCGCCGGTCGCCGAGTCGAGGTTGCCCGTCGGCTCGTCGGCGAGAATGATGGAGGGCCGGTTGATGAGAGCGCGCGCGATGGCGACGCGCTGACGCTGTCCGCCCGAAAGCTCGTTCGGACGGTGCGTGGCGCGTTCTCTGAGGCCGACGGCATCCATGACCTCCCAGACGCGATCGGCGCGCTCGCGGCGATCGCCCCGCGCGTAGATGAGGGGCAGCTCGACGTTCTGGAAGGCCGTCATGCGCGGCAGGAGGTTGAACGTCTGGAAGACGAAGCCGATCTCGGCGCTCCGGATCTCGGCCAGCTCATCGTCGTCGAGCGAAGCGACCTCGACCCCCTTGAGCCGGTACGAGCCCGTCGTCGGGACGTCCAGGCACCCGATGACGTTCATCAGCGTGGACTTGCCCGAGCCGGACGGTCCCATGATGGCGACGTACTCGTTCGGTTCGATCGAGGCGGACACGCCGCGGAGCGCATGGACCTCCTGGGTGCCGACCTCGTAGACCTTGGTCACGTCGGCGAACTCGATCAGCACCGTCTACTCCTCCGCTCTGTTGTCGTCCGCCTGCTCCTCACCCGCCTCCTTGTCGCCGCCGGTGTCCTCGATCTTGAGCGCCGCGCCGTTCTTGAGCGTTCTGAGAACGCGATACGGCCCGGAGACCACGCGCTGTCCCTCGCTGAGCTCGTCGGCGATCACCTCGATGGAGAGCTCGTCGGCGATGCCGGTCCGCACGCGAACGAACTCCGCCTCGTCGTCCCCGGCGACGATGAAGACGCCCTCGATCTCCTCCTCCTCTTCGCGGTCGCTCCGGCTGCGCGGCTTGTCGTCCTTCTCCTCATCCGTGTCGTCATCGCTCTTCTCGAGCTCCGACGGCGTGCGTGCGACGACGGACTGGATCGGCACGTTGAGGGCGTCGACCCGCTCGGCCGTGATGATCTCAACGGTCGCGGTCATCCCCGGCTTGAGACCCTCGTGCCAACGGTCGACGAGGACCTTGACCAGAAAGTTCGTCACCTCCTCCTGCGTGCCCGCCATGTTCGTCAGCCCCGAGTTGCCGACCTCGGTGACGGTGCCGACGAGAACCGTGTCCATCAGCGCCTCGACCTCGATCTCGGCCTTCTGCCCGGTGCGCACGTCGACGATGTCGGTCTCGTCGATCTCTGCCTCGACCTCCATGTGAGAGAGGTCCGAGATCGTCAGGATGACCGTTCCCGGCGCGTTCATCGTGCCGGTCACCACGTTCTCCCCTTCTTCCACGTTGAGCCGCGTGATGACGCCGTCGATCGGCGCGTGGAAGACGGTCTTGTCAAGCTGGTCCTGGGCGGCCCTGAGCGAGGCCAGGGCCTCCTCGTGACTCTGGCGCGCCGAGACCGCGGTCGCGTGCATCTCGTCCCGCTCGCGCTCGGACACCAGCCCGGCCGCGTACTGCTCCTCATAGTCACGGAGGTCCCGCTCCGCGGTCGCCAGGTGCGCTTCGGCGCGAGCGACTGCGGCCTTCGCCTGAGCGACGAGCGACCGGTAGTAGATGTCGTCCAGCCGGAGCAGGAACTGCCCCCTGGTGACGACGTCGCCCTCGTCGACGGCGAGTTCGACGATGCGCCCCATGACGCTGGAGCTGATCTGCACCGTCGTCTCGGCCCGGACGCGGCCGGGTCCGGAGACCCGCGCCACGAGCGTCCCGCGCTCGACCTCATCGACCGTCACCTCGGTCCGGTGCTTGCGCCCGGATGACACGAGATTCCCGATGACGACAGCCACGACGAGCACCGCGACCAGGACCACGATGATGTTGCGGCGTTTGCTGCTTGCCATGAAGCCTGCCCCCTCATACTCCCCTGAGTGCGATTCGATGTCCCGGCGGATGCCCCGGCGCCGCGCTAGAGCCCGAGAGCGTCCTTGAGTTCCGCCTTCGCGATCTCGAGATCGTACCGCGCCTCGACGAGGTCGACCCGCGCCTGCGAATACGCGACACGCGAGTAGATCACGTCGAGCATGCTCGCGGCGCGAAGACGGAACCGTTCCTCGCTGACTCTGAGTTCCTCCCGCGCCTTCTCGAGGCCCACCGTCGCCACGGCGACGCGCTCGCTCTGCTCGCGAACGCCGAGACGGGCGGACTCGATCTCGTACGCCGCCGAGAGCCTGACGTCGCGCAGCGCGAGCTCGCTCAACCTGAGCGCGACCTTGCTGTTGTCGATGCCGGCCTTGGTGGACAGGCCGTTGAAGATCGGGATCGAGAGGCTCAGGCTCACGGACGTCGAGTAGTCGTCGTCGAAATCGCCGGTCACGTCGCCCAACGATTCACCGCCCTTCGAGTAGGAGGCCGAGAGCCCGAGGCTGGGCCACCTTCCGGCCTTCGCCGCGAGCAGCGACCGGCGCGCCTCGATCAGGGTCTCCGTCTGGGCGCGGACGTCGGGGCGGCGGCTCACCGCCTCCTCGAGGTCGAACTCGAGTATCGCCTCGCCGCCGACATCTTCGGGATCGACGACCTCGATCTCCGTGTCCATCGGCACGCCCATCGTGTAGAGCAGCGACAGCCGCGCCGTCGCGGCCGTGCGCTCCGCCGTGATGAGCGCCAGCTCCGCCTGCCTCACCTCCACCTCGGCCTTGAGCAGATCCGACTTCGAGGCCGAGCCGAGCTCGTAGAGGCTCTGCGCCTTGCGCATCTGCTCGCGAGCCAGTTCGACCGCCTCTTCCTGCACGCCGCGGAGCTCCTGCGCCTTGAGGAGACCGAAGTACGACTCCCTCGTCGCCAGGATCACGCTGCGGCGCGTTCCCTCGAGCGCGTGCTCCGACGCGTTCCTTCCGCGGTGCGCTCCCGAGATGCGCGCGAACGTGCCGCCGTCCAACAGCGTCTGGCTCAGGCTCAGGCTGCCCGAGTACGACTCGCTCTCCGTCGTCTGACCTCCGCTGACGGTCCGGCCGTCCGAGTAGCCGAGCCCCGCCGAGACGCGCGGCAGCACGCCCGACCAGCCGGACATGACGCCGGCCCTGGCGCTTGCCAGGTCCTCCCGCGCCCTCGCGAGCGTCAGGCTGCTCCTGAGCGCCGTCTCGACGCAGTCGTCGAGTGTCATCGTCTCAGCGTACAGCGGCCCTGCCGCGACGGCGATCGCCGCGCACGCCAGAAGCGCGACGGCTCCTCGACGGAAACGGATACTCCTACTGCATGCCAAAGGGACCTCCTCCGAATGCGTTTCCGAGCAGGGCCCCGCCGACCGCGGCGCCCGTCGTGATGAGCCAGAGCAGCAGCGCGGCGAGGAACGAGTAGAGCTTCGAGACCTTGTAGACGGCCGCGAAGCCGAAGACGAGCACGATGATCCACCAGAGCGTGAAGATGTCGAGCCCCGCGTAGACGCCCTGGAACACGGCGCCCATCGGATCGAGGTCCGGGAAGAAGAGCGTCGGTCCGAACTCCGGATGGACCGTCTGCTTGGCCGCGGCGACCGGCACCTTGATGAGCATGCCGAGCGTCGGGATGACGAAGCTGTACGTGACGATGGCACGCGCGTGACGGAACGTCCCCTTCCCCTTGCCCATGAGCATGAACAGGGTGTAGACGCCCGCGACGGCGAAGATGAGCACGAACAGTTTGATGGCGCTGCCGATGCCGCCGAAGACGCCGCCGACGATGGTTCCGATGCGCATCGCCTGGTCGATCTCCGCGCCGCTGACACCCTGGGCCTCGATGGACTCGAGCACGGCCTCTCGCTGCGACGGCATCACGGCGAAAGCGACGAAGAGCGCACCCAGGACCGCCGACACGACGGCCAGCACGATCGCCACGCGAAGCCAGCCCGTGTTGTCCTTCGTCTTGGCGGGATCCTCGGGATGCCTCGCGTGCGTGTGCCCGGCCATCTCCCTGAACGTCGACACCGGGTCGACGATCACACCCATGAGCCAGGCCCACGGCCTTGGCTGCATCTGCGCTACCGCGCCTCCATCGTAGTTCTCCATCGTGCTCCTCCCCTGCGTTCCCTGCGCAAGCGCAGTATTGCTCCGGACCCCGGAACGCCGCGCGCCTAAGCTCTCTGACTGCCCCCTTGGCCCCGCGTGCCGCCGGGGCGCCCCCAAAAGACAAAGAGGGCAGCGTTCAGGCCCGCGCCGCCCTCTCTGACACAATATGCTTGCTCATGGTTTCACCGCCATGCGGCGCGCGTACGAATTCGTGGCCTCGCGCCGGACGCACACGACTCCCCCCGAGCGTGGCGCCGGTCGACGACCCAACCGTGTCGCCGCCTGTCGGCGTTCCGTGTCTAGCCCGTCAACGTGAACCGAACCGGCACCGAATAGCGAACGGGCACCGGAACGTCGCGCTGCTTCGCAGGCTTGAACTTCCACTGCATGACGGCGTCGATGGCCGCCTGGTCGAGCATCGGAACCGACTTCAGGACTCGGGCGCTCACGACGTTCCCGAACTCGTCGATGTCGGCCTGGACGATGACGAGACCCTCGATCTCGGCGTCCCGCGCCATCTGCGGGTACTTCGGCTGCGGCGCGGAGATCGGCACCGGAGCTTCATCGTAGGACATGAAGAACTCCGGCCGACTCTGCACCTGCGGCAGCACCGGCGGCGCCTCGACGTCGAGCTCGGTGGAAGCGATCGTCTCCTCGGCGGCCGCGTCGTCGCTCGGCGCGACCTCGGTGACGATCTGCTGCTTCACCTCCTCCTGCGGAGGAGGCGGGATCTCGAACTGGTCCGGGATCGAGATCGCCTCGACCACCTGCTTCTCGCGAAGCTGGTACGGGCGGATCTTGAGTTCCGGCGTGACCAGGAACGCAACGACGTGAAGGACCAGCGCGAGCAGGACCGCGTTCCTGAGCATCTTCGGATACGCGTCCTTGAGCCGCTGCTCTGCCGTCATGTGCGTCAGAAGATATGGACTCATTTCGTCTGCCTCTTGCTTCCTCTTCAGGTCACCTGGCACGAGTCCCGGAGGCTACTCCTCCTGCAGACTCGTCGTGAATGAGACGCTCAGCGCGTTCGCGCGCTTCAGCTGCTCCATCGCCTCGTCCATGATGCCGTACGGCGTGTTCTCATCCGTGTTGAACGCGATGATGAGCGCCGGATTCTCACGGAGCTTCGCCAGCACCCTCGGCTCGATGTCCTCCATCCCGACGACGAGGTCGTCGATGGAGACGGTGCCCGTCTCATCGATCCAGACGTGCGCGATCTTCTCGCGCGGGATGCTGTCGCCGGCCTGCGTCCTGGGCAGCGTGATCGGCAGGCCCTCCTCGAGCTTGAAGATGGTCGTGACCATGAAGAAGATGATCAGGAGGAACGCGATATCCGCCATCGAGGATGTCGGGATCCGTGCCCCCGTCCCTTCTTTTCTTCCCAGGTTCACTTATGTACCTCCAAGTGCCTAGTCGAGCCCGAGCATCTTGAGCGAAATACGCTTCTCGCGCTTGATGCCCGCCTGCTCCAGCTCGCCGTAGACGACTGTCACCAGATCGAGCGTCTCGATCATGTTCTTGTAGGGCGCTTCAGGATGCGTCTCAAGAGAGAGGATCAGGTTCTCGTTGTCCCTCAACCGCTGGTAGACGATCTCCTGGATCCGCGGCAGCTCCGTGGGCGTCTCCTCAAGATCCACGAAATGGACGCCGCTCCTCGCCGTGATGATCTGCATGACGTTGTCCCGCTTGATCTGCTTCACGTCGCTCGATGCGCTCGGCAGGATGAGCGTCAGACCGACCTCCGGGAACGTCGTGCTCACGATGAAGAAGACGAGAAGCAGGAAGGCGACATCCGACATGGACGATTCGCCAACCATATCAGCCGAGATCTTCGATCTCTTTCTGAATCTCGCCATGAATCAACCTTCCTGGGGCGTTCGCCCGGAGCCTACTTCAGAACTTCCATCTCCGTGAGCGTATCGATCAGCTCGGACGCGCTGTCTTCCATCTCCACGACGAAGCGGTCGATGCGCTGGACGAAGAGGTTGTGAGCGATCTGGAACGGAATCGCGATGATCAGACCCGACATCGTCGTGATCAGCGCCTCCGAGATACCGCTTGCGACGAGCTTCGCGCTGACCTGCTCGGCCTGCGCGATGGCCTCGAAGGCCGCGATCATGCCCGACACGGTCCCGAGGAAGCCGAGGAGCGGACCGACGTTGGCGACCGTCGCCAGGATGATGAGTCCGCGCTCGAGGAACGACATCTCGATGATGCCCGCCGTCTCGATGGCCTTCTCCACAGCCGCCTGCCCGCGATTGACCTTCGTCAGGCCGGCGTGCAGGATCTGCGGGATGGGACCGCGCGTGTTCTCGCAGACATCGAGCGCCTTGTCCATGTTGCCCTTCTTCAGGGCGCCCACGACGCCTTCCATGAGCTTGCGGACATCGGTGCTCGCCTTGCGTAGCGTGATGGCACGCTCGATCGTCACGGCAAGGCCGATGATCGAGAGCGTCAGAAGCGCCCACATGAACCGGCCGCCCTTGTTGAAGAACTCAACAAGACCGCTCGATCCGAACCCTCCGCCTGTCGTCTCGGGAACCTCAACCGTGGGTTCCGGCTCATCGACGGCTGCCGCAAGCGTATCGACAGCGGCCGTGTCGACGGCTGCCGTGTCGGTCATCGTCTCCTCGACCATACCGGCCTCATCGCCCTCCACCTGCGCGAACGCAGGCGCGGCGATCAGCATTGCGACCAGCACCGTCGCGAAAATACCGAGGACTCTGCTCATACCTCTGCTTCCCCCTCCCGTTCTGCACCCCCGAGTGCGACCGGTGGGCGCGGGACCTGAGGTTCCTGTCAGAACACTCATCAATCGGATCATCTCAGAACCTGCTGCCGGCGCCGCGCTTCGGTCGTAGGCAGTGCGCTCAGGCCGCGACTGACGCGCGTCCGCGAGGGTACACCGAACCGGTCCGCTGGCTCCGGCATCGTGCGCGGTGACGGATCACCGCCCACACCGTGTCTTCGTTCGCCCTCCTCGTGCGCTGTCCGTTCGCGGGGGGTGTCCGACCCCGGTTGTCCTTGCATGCATACACTGAGACCACGCGCGAAAGCCCGTGGCCTCACGTGGTTGGGATTCTACATCCGTCGTTCGGCACTGTCAACCGAATTCGTGGGGCGGTGACGCGTCTAACCTGTTGCTGCATGGGCGGTCGCGTCCTCTCTGAGGCGGGTTTTTGCTGTTGACATGCGAGCCTCCGGAGGTATAATGGCGGTGGACTCAACCCCCCTCCCAAGGCACGACCTGGCGAGGGGGCGTGAGCATGCGGACGTCGTCGCGGAGCTTCCGCCGGCGGCGCCTCCCCCGTGACCGGTAGCCCCCTTGGGTATCGACCTATCCGTCGATGAGCAGCAGTCTGGAGGTCAAACGACATGACATCGTTCCGGAGAATGGGAGCCGGCGTGCTGGCACTTGTGCTCGTTGTGACGTTGCTGGCGGCGATGCTCCTGATTTCAGGGTGCCGCAAGGAGGAGGAGCTCCTGCTCGACACGAACCTCCCCCCGAACACCCGACTGACGAGCGCTCCGGCGCCTCTCTCCCAGATGAACTACCGCGTGCGCATGCACTGGAGCGGCAGCGACCCCGACGGGTACGTCGTGGGTTACTACTTCGCCTGGGACGATACGCTGCCCAGGATCGGTGCGGCGGGGTCGGCATGGACCTTCACGGACAAGTCGGACAGCCTCTTCAAGGCCGTCATCGACACGGCCGGCGAGACCCGGCGCCACACGTTCTATGTGCGCTCGCTCGACAACGAGGGAGCGATCGACCCCTCACCGGCCCGCGTGCGCTTCGACGCCTCGACGGTCCTTCCGGTCGTGGACGTCCTCTACAGGCTCGACGGACCCGAGGACCCGGAGAGCGCCGACTACAACCCGGGCTACAAGGACACGGTCCTCATGGGCTCGGACTGCACGTTCACGTGGTCGGGCTACGACCCCGACGGGCAGGGCGCCCCGGTGACGTACAGCTACCGGCTCGACTCGAACCCGGACTCCCCGTGGACGGACGACACCGAGTACACGGCCACCGACATCAGCAGCGGGCGTCACCTCTTCTACGTGCGCGCGCGCGACGAAACGGGTGCCTGGAACTTCCCGGAGAGCTACCGGTTCGTGATGAACTTCGAGCCGGACACGGACATCCTCGAGCCGGAGGAGCCGTCCGGAACCCTCACGATCGCCGACCGCGACACGATCTGGATCACGTGGGAGGCAAGGGACCGCGAGCAGCTTGAGGGCCTCGATGGCGGCATCGTTCAGGTCTGGATCGAACTCGACAACGAGCGCATCCCGTTCACCTACGAGGAGCCTCCGTACACCGGGTCCTGGTACTACACCTCGACGGCGCCCGAGGGCACCGACCACTACATCTTCCAGGACAACGTCAACACCGGAGGCAACAAGGAGCACGTGTTCAGGATCTGGGCGGTGGACGTCGAGAACCGCGTGGAGATTCCGAGCCAGGCTCCTGAGGACCGAGAGGTCTATCGCTTCTGGTACAACTTCCCGCCGACGACCGAGATCACCTTCCCGGCCGAGATGGACACGGTGGGGACGGACTTCACCGTGACGTGGGAGGGCACCGACGTCGACGGCGAGGTCACCGGCTACCAGTACGCGCTCGACCCTGAGGTCAACAACGTCCAGCTCACGGAGGAGTCCTCGGTCTCATACACGGGGATCGAGCCGGGGCTGCACAGGTTCTGGGTGAGAGCCCGCGACAACTCCGATTGCTGGGAATCCGTGCCCAACGGCATGTTCCGCGAGAGATACTTCTGGGTTGAGGACGCGAAGTAGTCTGAGAGGCCCAGGGCCTCGCCGGACGGACGAACCCGCCCGGCGGCCCCCGGCCGGAGGGACAGCACACGATGAGATTGACTAGGACAACACTCTCGATCGCAGCCGGACTCGCCGTCCTCCTGATGCTGGGCGCCATGGGAGGGTGCTCCAAGTTCGACGCGGGAGACCCCAATCCGAACATCCCGCCGGAGACGACGCTGTCCTTCTCCCCTGACGAGGGCGACACGTCCAACTACCGGGTGCGGATGAACTGGTTCGGATGGGACCCGGACGGTGAGATCGCCTACTACAAGACGAAGTGGGACACGTTCGACTGGCGCACCGTGGTCAACACCGACAGCGTGTTCGTGGTCTCGGCGAGCGCCGACAGCGTCGACGCGTCGTTCGGGTACGAGTACCACACGTTCAGCGTCAAGGCGATCGACAATGACGACGCCGAGGATCCCACGCCGGAGACGGTCGCCTTCACCGCATCCACGATCGTTCCCGACACGAGGATCGTCAGAGGTCCGACGGGCGTCACCGGCCCGATGGTCACCTTCGAGTGGACCGGCACCGACCGGGACGGGGTGATCGTCGGCTGGTCGTACCGACTGTACAAGTGGGATTCCTCGACGAGCGAGTGGGTCCAGGTGACCCAGCAGCTCGGTCTCGATGCGGACTCGGTCATCGCGAATTTCGGTCCCATCGAGGGACTGCATCGGTTCGAGGTCTGGGCGACCGACGACGCCGGCGCCCAGGACCAGACGCCCGCAGTCCGGGAGTTCACGTGCAACCCCGAGCTGGCGGGACCCAAGCTCTTCGTCCTGTCGAACGTCTTCGGGATCCGGACCTATCGCGGCCCGGTGTGGAACGACATCTACAACATCCCGACGCCGATCTTCGCAGGTGAGCGCCTCGCCTTCCAGTGGACGGCCTCCGCGGAATCGTACGGCGGCCAGGTCGTCGGGTATCGCCACGCGTACGACGATACGTCGAACTGGCCCGCCTGGTCGCTTTTCAACACGCGATTCAGCGTCGTCCCCGAGCTCGGGCGGCACTCTCTCTACGTCAGCGCCCTGGACAACGCGAACGTCAGGACACGCGCCCGCATCTACTTCGACGTCGTCGAGGCGACGCTGGACGAGTACATCCTCGTCGTCGACGACTGGGACATCAGCGAGGATGTGAACCCGGCTGCCGGATGGGCGAGCGACGAGGACCGCGACGCCTTCTGGAACACGCTCCTGGCCGGATACAAGCACATCCGCGTGGAGTGGCAGCCCGATCAGCACCAGATCAGCGGCGAGGACCAGCCGCCCGACGTCGACGCCCTCCGCGGAGCCTCGACCGTCGTCTGGTACTCCGACGAGGAGCAGACGGTTCTCGAGGACCTCTTCGACCCGTTCTCGTCGAAGTACAACTCGCTTGCGGGTTACATGCGTGTGGGCGGCAATCTGGTCCTCTCGGGCCACGAGGTGCTCAGGCAGGTCCTCTCGGAGAACTATCCGATGACCGTCGAGCCCGCCGACACGACCGAGGCGGCGCGCTTCGTGCGTGACTACCTCCACATCGGCTCGGCCGACTACACCGGCTACCAGCAGAACAAGAGCGCGCCGTGGAACTATGGCTACTGCTTCTACGGCGGCATACCGACCGATGACGGAGAAGCGCTCGGCTTTGTCGATTCGTACATCGACAGCATCGGTCCCGAAGGATGGCCGGACAAGGGCAAGTGGCCGCTGTACGTAAGCCCGATCTTCAACTACAGGCGCTGCGGCGTCTCCGGCACCGAGACGGTCACGTCCTATCAGGGCACCTCACTCGAGGTCCTGGAAATGGACTCGTTCCTCAACATGAACTTCGAGGGCGTTCCGAACTCCGTGCTCTACCTCTCGGGCGACAACCGGGGCAACACGTGGTACATCGGATTCCCGATGTACTACATCCAGGAGGAAGCGGCGAAGGAGAACTTCGACATCGTCCTCGAGCTCTTCGGCGAGGAGAAGCTGCGATAGACGGCGCGTGGCGGGCGGATCGCTCCGCCCGCCGCCGACGCGCAGGAACGACACGGCCGGGCGCTCCCGATGGAGCGCCCGGCCGCTTTCGTGGGTACAGCTCTTGTCAAGCCTGCGCGGCGCACGTGTGTAAGCTAAGCGTAAATGTCCTCCCTAACTGCAAAGCGAAAATGTCCTCT
>CAZAQL010000055.1:0-17659 GCA_964487295.1 uncultured bacterium
CCTCGATCGGAGCGCGCTCGGGAGCCTCGTACACCTCGCCGGCCAGCTGGCCGTACACGACCTGGACCGTGACGTCCTCGAGGTAGATGTCGTACCCCTGCTTGGCCAGCGCGCAGTTCACGGTGCCCGTCGAGGTCGGCGTGCCGAAGAGGTCGAGCGTCGTCGAATATCCGGCCGTTCCGTACAGGTCGAGCCCGCAGCCCACGGCGTACAGGTCGAACCCGCCCTCGGGGCAGGTGCCGTTGATCGTGCCCTCGTAGAACGGGGCGAGCGTCCCGTAGAGGCCGATCGCCGGGACCGAGCCCTCGATGTCGGCCGACGTGAAGCTCATGCCCCCCGTCACCGGGATGACGTCCTCGAAGCAGTTGTAGCTCTGACCGAGCTCGCTGCCGACGATCGTCAGGTTCTCGCCGTACGGCGCGGTCACGTTGAAGTGCGCCTCGCCCAGCGCGTCGGTGACGTCCGTGATCGGATCGATGCCCCAGCCGTCGATCGTGATCTCGACGTCGGGAAGCTCGACGCCGGCGCTGTCCCAGACCGTGACCGTGAGATCGGTCGCGGTGTTGATCGGGATCGTCGGCGGGTCGATCGTGTAGGTCACCGGGACGATGACGTCCACGCTGCCGGAGTGCGGCTTGAAGTCATGCTTGCTCACCCACACGTCCATGGAGCCGACGCTCGTGGGAGGCGTGGTGATGGCGATGTCGGCGTGCCCCGTCGCGTCCGTGAGCCCGGTCTCGTAGAGCTCGCCGTCCATGTACAGGCAGACCAGCGCGCCCTCGACAGGGTCGCGGCCCGTCGTCGTGCCGACGTCGACCGAGAACGTGTTCTGCCCGAGCGGCAGCACGTCGTTGTACGTCACGTCCAGGTCCATCGGCGCGCCGGCCGTCCAGGGGTTCAGGGCCGGATCGCCGAAGACCGTGTAGATCTCGTAGTAGTACTGGGTCCTGCCGCCGCCGGAGTACGCCTCGTAGACGGCCCAGAGACCCTCGTCGAACATGCCGCGTGCCCACGTGTAGTCCTCGCCGAACCACGCGTCGTACACGGCCTTCTCCATGATGTCGTCCTCGTCCCAGTAGGAGGACTCCGAGGCGCCGAGGAAAAGGACGCCGCCGTTCGGCGCGAGTGTCCACGTCTCGCCGAAGCACTGGCTCGTGAACTGGCCGGTGAGACAGGCGTAGGACTGCACCATGGGGAGCATGTCGACGTTCGTGAGCGCCTCGACCTGCGACGCGCTCATCGGCGGGCCGTCCGCCCACGAGTTGACCGAACCGTGGCCCGAGTAGGTCAGCATCGAGAGGCCGGCGTTGATGTCCCCGATGACCTGCGCCGTCGTCGCGCTGTATGTGACCGAGTAGCGCTTCTGGACGGTGTAGCCGTCGGGCTCGACCCAGTTGCTGATGCAGTAGTTGTGCGTTCCCTCCGACACCGTGTAGTTGTCGCTCGACGCCATGAAGGTGGCGTTGTCGACCCAGTCGGTGCCGCTCGACAGCGCGAAGCGGATGTACTTCACGGTCTTGTCCGTGAGCAGCGCGACCTCGGCCTCGGTGTCACAGGAGAAGCGGCCCATGTAGATGTCGGGGACCCAGTCGCCCGAGCCGTCCATGCTGCCGTAGTAGACGTCGGCGGCGGAGCCGGACGAGCCGCCGATGAAGACGGGGATCTGGCCCGAGTCGCCGACCAGGAGCACGAACGTCGGCGGGACCGGCCAGTTGTCGTAGGCGTCCTGGATGTAGGCCTTGATGTTCGTGGTGGTGGCGCCACCCGGGATCTCGGAGGTCTTCACGACCGTCGCCTCGTACCCGAGGCGATGCCTGAGGCCGGCGAGCGGCTGGATCTCCTCGTAGAAGTCGTCGTAGCACACGATGAGGTAGCCGATCGGGAGCGCCGGCACGCCGCGCGTCTGGAAGACGTCGGCGTTGAGGAGATTCTTCCGTGCGAACGCGTC
This sequence comes from uncultured bacterium, assembly GCA_964487295.1. Classification (GTDB taxonomy): domain Bacteria; phylum Joyebacterota; class Joyebacteria; order Joyebacterales; family Joyebacteraceae; genus JAPEKQ01. The sequence goes on from CAZAQL010000055.1 coordinate 1,949, forward strand.
GAAGTCGGGCGACGCGTAGCGCTCCATCGCCGCCATCGTGGCGCCGATGTCGCCGCCCTCGAAGTCGACGCGGAGCTCGATGTCACGGAGGTAGCGGACCGTGCCGTTCGCGGCGTCGTACTGGACCGGGAAGATCTCGAGTTCGACGAAGCGATGGGCGCGTGCCTGAGCGATCTCTCCCAGCTCGGCTGCGACGGCCGGAGCGTGCCCGGCGCGCGCATACGCGGTCTCATCGTATGCGAACTCCGCGGCCTCGCGAGCGCCCGGCATCTTCTCGACCGATGCCTGCGTCGGGACGATGGGGTGCGGGAGGCCGAGGTCCGAAAGGGGCACCTCCACGTAGTCCGCGCGGAGCACGGTCAGACGCGGAGTCGCGCCGTACGGAAGCTCCAGATGCTCGCGCACGACCGGGAGCATCGGTTCGCCGATCCCAATGGTGTAGTAGCTGCCCGGGATCGTCAGCTTCGTGAACGCTCCGAGTTCGGTGGCGACCTCCTCCGCCTCCACCCCCGGAACCTCCATCGTCAGTGTGACGCCGGAGTAATCGGACGCCGTGAGCGTCGCCTCCGGAGCCTGATGAGGTTCTGCTGTGCCGAACTCGACCCACCGGGCCGACGCGGGCAACACTGCCAGCGTCAGGATGGCGAGCACGACGAAGGTGCGCGCGGTCCTCATGCGCTCCCTCCTTCTCTTGTTGGGCGCGGCGGGACGGACCCCGTCGCGCGGCTCAGGTTCCTCGAATCCCGGACTGCGAATTCGGTCGGTCGTCTGTCGTCAGGTGCTGGACGAACGCCGCGCGGGGCGCGGCAAGACAGTCGGACCCCCGGCGGAACATCAGCCGTTCCCGAGGTCCATACATAGATTGTATCACATAGTCATGTTAATGCACAAGGAGCCATCATTTAGGCCCATCAGGCGGCCCCCGGTCGTCCGTTGCCCGCTCCGCGCCGGGTCACAGGCTCGCGAGCCGTTCCACTGTTCATGGGCGGCGAATCGGAAATCGTCACCCCGCTTGCGCTTCCGGTACACGAAGTGCTAGTGATATGAAGACTTGGGGCGCCACTCGAGGCGCCCCCCGCATGGCGAGACGGGCTCGACCGGCGCGATGGCGCCGGTCACTCCATGGCGAGGACCGATGAGCGCTTCGCACGCCGACAGCGTCACTCACGAACATCCGGGCGGCCAGCGGTACGCCCGCGGCGCGGAGAGGCACGCCTTCTTCGCGGGCATCGTGGAACGCTGCGCCGACGCCCTCATGACCGCGCTCGGCGCGGAGGACGTCGCCGGCCTCTTCATGACGGGCGCGCCGTCGCGCGGAGAGGCCACCATCGTCGAGACGGCGTCGGGGCTCTACAGCCTGAGCGACGTCGATCTCGTCTGCATAGCGTCTGAGAACGCGGACCTGGCGACCGCCCGCGTTCGCGCCGCCGAGGCCGTCTCGCGCCTCAATCACGAGCTCGAAACCGTCTGCTCGGGCGTCGACGCCACGGTCAAACCTCACCTCGCCGCGGCGGACCTCCCCCCCCTGATCTCGAACTACGAGTTCGCGAGGACGCCTCTTCTGCTTCGAGGGAAGCCGTCGTCACGCGAACTGCTGGGAGAGGTCCGCATCGACGACATCCCGTGCGACGACGCCCTCCGATTCGTCCACAACCGCTGCATCGAACAGCTCCTCGCGGGTCGCTCCGCGTCCGGCGACGCCGGCGACGCGTCTCGGGACGCCCCCGAAGACCCGGTCGAAGTCGAGCTTGAGGCTCTCAGGTCGCACTACAGGACGGCCAAGCTCATGCTCGACCTCGTCACCGCGTTCCTCTTCGCCCGCCGCCGTGTGCCGGTCGGCTACGAGGAGCGCGTGCGTCTCTTCGTCGAGGACTATTGCGAAAGCCCCGAGTTCGAGGCGCTCGCCGTCCAGATCCGACCGTACCTCGACGAACTCGGGCACTGGGTCGAGTTCAAGCTCTCCGGCGACGCCGCGGCGCTGCGCTCGGCTCTATCCGAAACAGCCGTGGCGGGCGCGCACGCCCCGCCTTTCGCGCTGGCGATGTGGAAGCACCTTCTGGGAGACGTTCTCGATGAGGATGTCTCGCCCGCGACGCTCGAGGAGGCGGTCGACCGTCTCGCGGCCATCGAGGGGCCGGCCCGCAGCCTCGCGCGCTCGCTCAGAACGCTCCGGGACGGACGACGGCGCTCGGTCTTCGGTACCGGCGCCGTTCTGCGCGAGGCCCTCCACGCCTCCCCTGTCGCGCGAGCCTACCTGTGCGGCCTCGTCCTGTTCTTCTCGGACTTCGGCGCGGAGGGTACGGAAGCGGCACGGGATGCCGCCCCGGGAGGCAGCGGCGGCGCGGCGGGCGGCGAACGCTCTCGCCGGGCCTCGCACGAGTGGACGAGAACGACGCTCGAGAGGTATGCTCCCTTCTCGCTACCCTCCGGGTTCGGGGAGCTCGACGACCGGGCGCTCCGTGAGCTGTTCCTCGAACGGCTCGCCCGGTTCCATGAGCAGGTTCTTCTGGGACGGACGCCCGACGCCGCGTGAGAGGAGTTCTCGCTACCGATGCCTCCGCAGAGACTCGCACTCGTGTTCTTCGTCGACGCCCTCGGATGGGAGATCGTGCGCGACACCGACCTCCTCGCCGAGGTCGCGCCTCACCGCTGGCGACAGCGCACGGTCCTCGGGTACAGCTGCGCCGCGCAGCCGACGATCCTGACGGGCCGCATACCCGATGAGCACGGCCACTGGGGGATGTTCTACCGCTCGGCGTCTTCCGAGATGCGAGCGCTCAGCGCGTTCAGACTCCTCCCCCGGGCGGTCTCCGACCACCGGCGCTTCCGCCGGCAGGTACTCAGATGGCATCGCGGCAGGAGCGGCTTCACGGGCTACTACAACCTGTACCGGATCCCGTGGCGGCTGTTCGGTTCCTTCGATCTGATCGAGAAGCGCGACATCTACCGGCCGAACGCCTTCGTCGACCCGACCGCGCGCGGACCCGCTGCCCGTCCCGACGCGCCGCGAGTGGTCGCCTCGATCTTCGATGAGCTCGAGGACCGGAACATCCCGTGGCGTTCATGGTCCTGGAAGCACTCGCTCGACCAGAGTTTCCAGGAGCTTGAGGCTTCGTTCTCCCGCGACGACCGTCCGGCGTTCGCGCTCCTCTACACGCCGTTCATCGACGGGTTCCTGCACGAACACGTCGGCGACCCCGACGCCGTCAGCGGAGCCGTCCGCGAGGTTGAGACGAGGATCCTCCACGCCGTGCAGGCGGCCCGAGCCGCGTACGATGAGGTCCGTGTCGTCGTCTTCTCGGACCACGGAATGGCGCGGACGACGGGATCGCATGATCTCATGATGGTCATCGAGGGCCTCGGGCTCCGCGAGGGAACCGACTACGAGGTCTTCTACGACTCGACCATGGCCCGCTTCTGGTTCGAGAGCCCGCGCGCCGAGCGGACGGTCCGCGATGCCCTCGCCGCGCTTCCGTACGGCGGCGTTCTCTCGAACGAGGATCTCCAACGCGAGGGCGTCCTCTTCGAGAACCGCATGTTCGGTGAGCTCGTCTTCCTGATGGAACCGGGACGTCTCATCGTCCCGAGCTACATGGGCGGGAGGGCGCCGCGCGGCATGCACGGCTTCAGCCCCGACCACGAGGATTCGTACGCCGTGCTCATGTCGAGCTTCGACGTGAACCCTGCGCCCACGCACATCCGCGACTCGCACACCGTCATGCGAGAGGCGGCGGGACTGAAGCCATGACCGAGCACGATCGCCACAGCCTGGATCCCTCACCAGCGTCCGGCGGCGCGCCGGGCGTCGGCGCGCAGGGTGGGGACGGCACGCGGGGCGACCCGCAGCCCGGCGACAGAGGCGAGAAGCACCTGATGCACGTCGCGAGGCAGGCGACGGCGGTCATGGTCTACCAGCTCATCGGACTCATCATCGGGTTCTCCTCCAACCTCCTCTTCGCCAGGATACTCGGCGCGGACCGGCTCGGCGTCTTCGTGCTTGCGCAGACGACGCTCTTGGTCCTCTCGCTTCTCGCCTCGTTCGGGATGGGACCGACCCTGCTCAGGTTCATCCCAGTGAGCCTGAGCCGCCACGATCGCCCCGGTGCGGCCGGCGTCTTCCTCGCGGGCTCCATTCTGACGGCCATCGCCAGCGGCGTGACGATCGTCATCCTCGTGCTGGGACGTCATGTGCTGGCGGACGTCATCTTCAACGAGCCGCGGCTCCTGCCGCTCGTGCCGATCATCGCGGTCGGCGTCGTCCCGGCGGCGTTCATCAAGGTCTTCGGGTTCACGCTGCGGGCCATCCGGCGCGCGAGCAGGGAGACCTTCTGCCTCGAGGTCGTGTTCAAGGTCTCGAAGGTCGTCATCTTCCTCGGCCTCTTCGCGGCCGGAATGCGACTCGCCGGACTCACCTGGGCACTCGCCGCGTCCTACGCGGCGGCCACCGGAGTGATGCTCCTCATCATCGACCGCCAGGCGCCGTACGTGACCCGCGGGCCGCGCGAGGCGAGCGTGCCCATGAGGACGCTGCTCTCTTTCAGTATGACGATGACTTTCGTCGCGTTCATGAACTACAGCCTGAGCATCACGGACCGGACCATGCTCGGCATCCTGGACACGTCGGCGTCCGTCGGCATCTACAACGTCGCCTTCCTCATATCGAACATGCTCACGCTCATCTTCATGGGGTTCAACAACGCGTTCTCGCCGCTCATCTCGGAGCTCTATCACAACGACCAGAGGGACGAGCTCCGGAACCTCTACTCGTCCCTCACGCGCACGGTCCTTATCATCATCACGCCCGCGTTCATCTGGATGATCGGATTCGGGGACGACGTCCTCCGCTACTTCGGCGGGGACTTCCCGGCCGGATATGCGGCGCTCGTCGTCCTCGGTCTCGGCGTGCTCGTGCGGTGCGCCGTCGGCTCCGTCGGCACGATGCTCGTGCTCTCCGGGCACCAGAACTACAACGCTGCGAACATCGCCGCGGTCACGGCCGCCAACATCGGGCTCAATCTCTACCTGATTCCGCGGTACGGGGTGCTGGGCGCCGCCATCGCCACCTCGGTCGCTCTGGCGGCGATCAACATCATCGGGCTCATCGAGGTGCGGGTCCTTCTGGGCATCTCGCCCTACCGGCTCTCCTATCTCAAGCTGCTGCTCGCCGGCGCCGTCGCTCTCGGCGCGAACCTCCTCCTGCGGGCGAGGACGCCGGAGCTCAACGTCTTCTTCGTCGTCGTCATGCTCGCGGCGACGTTCGCGGTGTTCCTCGGCGTCATCGCCCTTCTCGGATTCGAGGAGGACGACAGGATGCTCATGCGGCGCGCTCTGGCGAAGCTGCGCCGGGGCCGAGGATAGCGGCGGCGGCTCCATGGCGGCCGGCGGCGGACCGCGGCCGGACCGGCCGGGGCGGACCGGCGGGGCCGGCCCTCACCGACCCGACGCGCCGCCTTCGCGTGGGGATGCGCAGGTCCGGAACGCAAAGGGGCCCGGTCGGATGACCGGGCCCCTCATTCGCAGTACTCCCGTCCGGTCGCGCGGTCGCGGTCGCCCCTGACGTCGGGCCTTCCGCGGGCAGCGCGCCGCGACGCTACTTCACGAGCTTCTCGTAGACCTCGCGCGACTTCGCCTCGATGCGGTCGTGGAGCGACACACCGTGCGAGTCCATCGTCACGACCGCCGGGAAGTCCTCCACGCGGATGACCCAGAAGGCCTCCGGCACGCCGAACTCCTCGAGCTTCTTGACGTCCAGGACCTCCTTGACCGACTGCGCGAGCGTCGTAGCGATGCCGCCGATCGCGGAGAGGTAGACACTGCCGTGCTCGCCGCACGCGGCGAGCGTGTCCTTGCCCATACCGCCCTTGCCGATGACGCCGCGGACCTCGTACTTGTCGATGACCGTCGCTTCGTACGGCTCCTCGCGGATGCTCGTGGTCGGACCTGCCGCCACGAACGTGTACTTCCCGTCGTCGCCCTTCCGAACGACCGGGCCGCAGTGGTAGATCATGCTGCCCTTGAGGAGGTCGCGGACGTCCTCGGCCTCGGTCTCCACGAGGTACTTGTGCGCCGCGTCACGGGCGGTGACCATCACGCCGGTGATCGAGACCTCGTCTCCGGCCTTGAGCTTCCGGATCTCCTCCGGGGTCGTGGGGAGCGTGAGCTTAATCATAGGAGACCTCCCCTCCCTTCACCGTCATGAACGCCTTGCGGTACGCCCAGCAGACGTAGGCCGTCGAGACGAAGAAGCATGCCGGCAGGCGGTGCATCTTGCCGGCCTTGACGCCGAGAACCGTCGTCTTGCCACCCAGGCCCATCGGTCCGATGCCGAGCGAGTTCGCCTCGGCCATGACCTGCTGCTCGAACTTCGCGAGCTCGGGGTCCGGGTTCGTGTCGCCGAGGTCGCGCAGGAGCTGCTCCTTCGCGCACGCGTACGACGTGTCGCGGTTGCCGCCGATGCCGACGCCGACGACGCCGGGCGAACAGCCCTTGCCCTGCGCCTGGAAGATCGCGTCGACGACGCACTTCCTCACGCCGTCAATGTCCCGCCCTGCCTTGAGCTTCCCATCGGGGAGCTTGTACTGAACGCTCACGTTCTCCGAGCCGCCGCCCTTGAGCATCAGGCGGACCCGGAGCCCCTCCTCGTCGCGCTCGTGGAAGTGGATGATGGGCGTGCCGATGCCGACGTTGTTGCCCGAGTTTTTGCCCGTGACGGGATCGACCGCGTTCGGCCTGAGGTAGTACTTCGCCGTGGCCTCGGCCGTCGCTTCCTCGATCGCGGCCGCGAGGCTCTTCTGCCGGTAGTCCGGGCCGTAGTCGATGAAGAAGTAGAGTGCGCCGGTGTCCTGACAGATCGGCGTCGAGGCGTCGGCCGCCTTGTCGCAGTTCTCGAGCAGAAGCGAGAGCGTCGACGCCGCCGTCGTGCCCTCGCCCTCGTTCTCGATGCCCTGCCGAATCGCCTTCTCGACATCGGGCGGGATGACCGTCGAGGCCCGCCGGATGAGCTCGAGGAAGTGACCCGTAAGCTTCTTGTGGTCCATCTCTCCTCCTGAGGTACTGCGGTGAAACGCCAGCCTGATAACACACGATGAACGATTCTACCCGCGCCCGAGGAGAGAGTCAAAGCGTTCCGAGCGGCGCTTCAGGAAACCCCCGCCGGACACTGCGCGCCCGCCGGATGGTCCGACAGGCCGCGGCCAACTGCCAGGCCGCGGCCAACTGCCTTCGCGCTAACAGAAACCTCATCGTATCTTGACACGACAGGCGGCCGTGTTAGAATCCGCCTCGATTTCCCCAGACACCTCCCGGCGTTCGGAAGCCGACGGAGGAGAGCCGCCCGCTGGGCGGGCCTCCCCGGACAGGAGCAGTGACGATAGACGACGTCAGCCGAAGACAGACGACCGACGTCCCACGCCGCCATCCGGCCGGCGTTCATGATCAGTCAAGCTCGAGCGTTCCTCCATGGCTCGAGAAGCTCCTCCGTGTTCTCCTGCTCGTCGCGACACTGTACGTTTTCCTCGTCAGCGTGAAGCTGCTCGGCACCGGCTTCAAGATGTTCGGAAGCGGATTCTCCGAGCGGCTCATCGCATCGACCTCGAACCCGTTCGTCGGCCTGTTCATCGGCATCCTCGCCACGAGCATAGTCCAGAGCTCCTCGACGACGACGTCGACGGTGGTCGGGTTCGTCGCGATGGGGATGCTCTCGATCGAGAATGCCGTTCCGATCATCATGGGCGCCAACATCGGGACCACCGTGACGTGCGCCATCGTCTCGCTCGGTCACGTGGCGCGTCCCGCCGAGTTCAAGCGCGCCTTCGCCGCCGCGAGCGTTCACGATTTCTTCAACATGATGACGGTGCTCATCCTGTTCCCCCTCGAGATCGCGACGGGGTTCCTCGCGAAGTCCGCCACGTTCATCTCGGGGCTTCTCACCGGCAGCGAGGGTGTTACGTTCGCCAGCCCGGTCAAGCAGGTCGTCGGTCCCGCCGTGGACGTCATCAAGGGCGCCGCGGAGCACGTCGTGGGCGAGCACGCCGCGATCCTCGTCTCGGTGCTCGCGTTCGGCATGATGCTCATGGCTCTCTGGCTGATCGTCAAGCAGACGAAGGCCCTCGCGCTGAGCAGAGCCGAGGTGATGATCGACCGGGTCATCGGGAAGAGCGGGGTGACCGGCATCGCGCTCGGCGCCGGTATCACGGCCGTCATCCAGAGCAGCTCGGTGACGACGTCGCTGCTCGTTCCGCTGGCCGGGGCGGGCATCGTGCGTCTCGAGAAGATCTTCCCGATCGCGCTCGGCGCCAACATCGGGACGACCGTCACGGCCATCATGGCGTCGCTCGCGGGCGACTCGCGGGGTCTGACAATCGCCCTCGTCCACCTGCTCTTCAATGTCGCCGGCATCCTGATCATCTACCCGTACCGCCCGCTCCGCAGGGTCCCGATGCGCCTGGCGCGCGCCCTCGCCGGGGCCGCCTCACGCTCGAAGCGGGTGGTCGCGGTCTTCGTCATCGGGCTGTTCTACGCGGTCCCGGGATTGCTTATACTGTTGAGCAGGTTCTTCGACTAGGAGACACGCATGTTCAGACAGCTGATCGAGGCTCTCAAGAAGAAGCCGCTCCTGACGCAGATGTGCAATGAGATGGAGGAGATGCTGGAGTCCGGCGCTGAGATGTTCCGCCTCATCGCCGCGACGCTCAACGGCAGCGCGCCGCTCTCCCGGGAGACGCACGACAGGGTCTACGAGATCGACCACCGGATCAACCATCTGCAGCGCAGGATCCGCAAGCAGCTCGTCGAGCACCTCATCATGTCGCCGGGCAGCGACGTGGCGATCAGCCTCGTCCTGATGAGCATCATCAAGGACGCCGAGCGCGTCGGCGATATCACGAAGAACCTGCTCCAGGTCGCGGAGGCGCAGGGCGGAGCGTTTCCGCCCGGGCCCTACGGCGAGCGGCTCGCGGTGCTTCTCGCGGAGACGGAAAGGCTGTTCGAGCCGACCGTGGAGGCCTTCATGCGGTCGGACAAGGAGATCGGGCAGCGCGGTCTCGTCGACGGTCAGGTGCTCGCGAAGCGCAACGACGCCGTCATCGACGACCTGCTCGAGGACGACCTGTCGTGCCGCGAGGCCGTGCTCGTCGCGCTGACCGCCCGCTACCTCAAGCGGATCGCGCTTCACCTCACGAACATATCGTCGAGCGTCGTGATGCCGCTCCACCGGATCGACTACTTCGACGAGAGCTAGCGGCGCTGGTCGCTCATCCGAGAGAGCTTCCCGAGGACCGTCCGCATGACGTGACGGTCCTCGTCGCGTATGCCCATGAGGACCGTCAGGCCGGCGCCGATGAGGTAGGACAGCACGAGCAGCGCCGCTATCGCGTACCACGACGTGGGTATCATGAGGACCCGGCGCGCCACGAGGGCCCCGCCGACGAGCACGACGGCCGTGACGAGCACCTTGACCGTCGACCAGTCGTACGGCATCACGCCGAGCAGGACCTTCCCCTCGATGAGCCGGGCCACGTTGACCAGAACGATCGACGCTGCCGTCGCGACGGCAGCCCCGGCGATGCCGAGCTCGGGGATGAGCCAGATGTTGAGACCGACGCTGATTACGGCCATCGCCAGCGTGTTGTAGACGTTGTACCGCTGGTACTTCGTCATCGCGAGACAGCTCGCGACCGAGCCCGCTGTCGCGTCGAGCATCTGAGCCGTGGCGAGGATCGCAAGAGCCTGGTATCCGCGAACGAAGTCCTCCCCGAAGATCCCGAGCACGCCCTCGCCGCAGAGAAGCAGCCAGGCGTAGACCGGAAGTGTGAGGAGCATGATCCAGCGCGTGATGGCGGACAGGAGCGACCCCATGAGAGCGACGCGTCCGCGATGAAAGACGTCCGCGATGATGGGTGAGAAGATCGCGTTGAAGGAGAACGTGAAGAGCGTCGCCAGCATCGCGAGAAGCACGACGATGTTGTAGACGCCGACCTCGGAGGACGCGAGAAATATGCCCAGTATGAGGCGGCCCCCCTCGAGCAGCGCGAACGCCGTCGCCGTCTCGGCCAGCATCTGCGCCGAGTACCGCACGACCTCGCCGGTCGGCACCGTGGCGGCGTCCCCCCGTTCGAACAGGAACGGCCCTCTTCGGCGCAGAAAGAGAGACGTCGCCGCCGCGGACGCTACGCAGGCGAGCACGCCGGCGAACACGACGCCGAGCAGCCTGAGCCCCACTGCGTAGAGCCCGAGGAAGACGATCAGACGGGGAACGCGGTACCAGAACTCCGCGCCGATGATGCTGTGCTTCATGTCCTTGAGGGCGCGCAGGCCGGCGGCCTGCAGGCGGGTGAGCGTGTAGGGAAGCATGGACAGCGAGATGAAGAGGAGCGCCTCCTCAAGGCGTGGCTCCCGGAACACGAACTCGGCAAGCGGTCGCCTGAAGGCGATGATGAGAACCGTGCCGATGACGGACGCCACCGTGCCGAACCGGATGCCGTACCGGAAGACGGCGGCCGCCTCACGCGTTCGCCCCTGCGAGGCGTACATCGCCACGTACTTGACGAATCCGCCCTCGAACCCGAAGGTCGTCAGGATCGTCACGGCCATGACGACGGTCCACGCGAGCACGTAGACACCGAGCTCATCCGGGCCCAGGATCCTCGCGATCACCGCCGACGCCACGAAGCCGAAGAAGAGCGCGAAGATCCTGCCGAAGAACGTGAAGCCGGCCTCCTTCGTCGCCTTCGAGAGGTACTCCCCGTACTCGCCGGGCGCCTCGGGCGCTCGCGCGGCGGTCGAGGCGACCTCCGCGGACGAGGGCTCCGGGATCCGCCGCTCGGGCATCAGACTTCCCCCTCTCCGGCGACGCGCCGGCCGAGGCGCTTCAGGTGGGTGTCGACGAGATACTCCGTGAGCCCGCGCGGGCTCCGCGGGTAGCAGCGGAGTGTCGTGTGCTCCGTGTGCCCCGTCGCCCACTCGTCCTTCCAGCGAGCGCGCTGTCCCACGAAGTCGAACCTGGAGATATCCGTCTCGAACGCGTACCGTATCGCGTGGTGGAACAGCGTCACTCCCGGCGATAGCTTCCGGTAATCCTCGTCGAACGACGTCTTGAGCGCGTAGTAGACACCGCGGTAGACGATCCCGAGCAGGAAACCGACGAGCTTTCCATCGAGCTCCAGCCAGAACGGCAGGAACTCCGTCCTCTCGGGCGGGTCGGCCGTGAGGCTCTCGGCCAGTTCGTGGTAGAAGGCTGCGTGTCCGCGGGCGGCGATCGACGTCCCCGACTCGCCCTTCCAGCTCCGTTCCTCGAGCTCCACCATCGCGTCCACGAAAGCCCGCGGCGAGCTTCCGGGGACGAGGCGCTTGACCTCGAACCTCCCGGCCCGCTCAAGCTTGCGCATCTTGCGCTCCCACTCGTGCGTGACCTTGCGGGGCTTGCTGTCGAGGAACGCCTCCCACCCGCCCGTCGTGTCGACCGCGGGAGAGACCCGGGCCGGAAGCGTGTTCAGAAGCAGTCCCGCGGCCGAACCCTCTCTCCTGACCGCGTCCGCGACCGGACTCGTCAGGCTCCTGAGCAGCAGCCGCTCCCGCCTTCCGGCGACGTGCTTGAGGAACGCGGCGAGCACCCCGCCCGACGGGACGCCGCTCTCCCGCGTCGCGTCGGGGGCGGCGACGAAGCCGCCGCGCTGCGACACGGAGTTGACCGGAAGCTCGAGGCGGCCGGACGCGGAGCGGAAGAGAGGAGCGAGGCCGACGGCCCGCGAGCCGGCCCCGTCACCCGAGAGGGCGACCAGCACGAGCGGACTGGCGCCCGCGGCGAAGTGGCGCGCCCACGGACGAACCCATGCCGGCGAGAGGAACACGTGCGGACAGCCGCCCTCACGCTCGAGGTCGGACCACGCCCGCTCAACGCCGTCGCATGCGAGCTCTGTGTACTCGAGGATCTCGATCATCGGACCCCTCGTGTGCGGGCGCGAACCCCCTGCGCCGGCGGACGCCCTGCTTAGGCGGAACCCCTGCTTAGGCGGAACCCCTGCTCCAGCGCGAACTCTACTCCAGAAGATGCGACGGGAACATCACGCCACGATTCAGCACTCCGGCCGGATCGAGCGCCGACTTGAGCCCGGCCATCGCCGTGAGCCCCTCGGGACCGTAGAGCGCCTCGAGGAACTGGTGCTTGAGCCGTCCGATCCCGTGCTCCGCGGAGACCGTCCCGCCCAGGCCGACGGCGTGGCGCGCGAACTCGAGTGCCAGCTCCTCGGCGCGCGCCAGCTCGTCGAGGTTGCGCGGCATGATGTTGAGGTGCACGTGGCTGTCGCCGATGTGTCCGAACATCACGTACTGAAGCGAGGTGCCCTCGAGCTTCTCGCGGTAGTGTGACACCATCTCGACGAGCCTGTCCGCGGGAACGGCGATGTCGGTCCCGATCTTGTGGATCTCGGGATGCTCGGCCCGCGCCCGGGCGATCGCTCCATTGACCTCCTCGGCGATGCTGTGACGGAAGGCCTTGAGCCGTTTGAGGTCGCTCTCCTCCATCCCCCCCCAGGTGTTCTCCATCGAGGATCCCGAGGCCGCCAGGAGTTCCTCCCATCCCTCGTAGCACGCCATCAGTGCGTCCTCGTCCTCGAACTCCTGCTCGAAGAGAACGGCCGCCCCGGCCTCCTCCGGGAGCTCCGGGATCTCGGACGACGCACCCTGCGCCCTCTTGCGCTCGCGGAGGAAGTCCAGACTCCTCGAGTCGAAGAACTCGAGCGCCAGCGGTCGGACGCCGTCGGGCACCGGGGCTTCAGGCAGGTCTCCGCGCGCCCGTCTCACGAACTCGATCGCCGCGTCGTCGTCCGCGAAGAACGCGAGCGCCGACAGCACGCCCTCGGGACGCCGCGACAGGACGAGCTCGACCTCCGTGATCACGCCGAGTGTGCCCTCGGAACCGATGAAGAGATCGATCAGGTCGACGTTCTCGTGCGCGTAGTAGCCGGCCGCATTCTTCGTGACCGGCATGGTGTAGTCGGGGACCACGGCCGTCAGCACGGCCCCGCCCTGAAGCCTGATCTCGAACCGCCCGTCGGCTGCCGTGTACATGCCGCGCTCCGCGGCGATGACCTCGCCGCAGGGCAGCACCGCGCGGAGGGCGTGAACGTGTCTCCTCGTGGCTCCGTAGGCGTAGCTCCTCGCGCCCGATGCGTTCGTGGCGACGGTCGCGCCGAGATGCGCGCTCGTCTCCGTCGGATCCGGCGGGTAGAAGTACCCGCGCTCATCGCCCAGAAGTTCCTCCAGCGCCCGAGCCTCATCCGGAGACAGGGCCGAAGCGTCCAGGCCGAGGTCGCCGGCCGCGAGCATCTCCTCGAGACCGGCCACCGTCACGGCCGGCTCGACGCGAACCGTGAACCGCCCGTCGGGCAACCTCCGCACGCCGAGCACTCCGTCCATCTCGGCCAGGGACAGCAGCGTCCCCCCGGTCGGCACGGCCCCGCCCACGATGCCCGTCCGGCCTGCCGAGACCGTGACGGGGACGCCTCGTTCGCTCGCGTCGGCGAGGACCTCGGCCACCTGCCGCTCGCTTCCGGCGAACACGAGACAGTCGACCTCGGGGGGGCCGTACCCGGACTCGTCGGCAAGGTAGTCCGCGTAGGACTCGGTAATGCGCTCCACCGATTCGATGATCGTACAGCCGGGGATCCCGGCGCCACGAGGTTCAACGGTTCTGACAACTGTCGACACGGCTCCTCCGTCCGTCCTGTCCGCGCTAGAGCTCGACGACGAGATCGCGCGGGAAGTCAGTCATGTTCTCCATCCTGCCGTCCTCATGCACGTAGTAGACGTCCTCGATGCGCATCCCCCACCCCTTGCTCGGGTAGTAGATGCCGGGCTCGACCGTGAACACGTGGCCGGGCTCGAGCACGTCGTCGTTCCCCGCGGCGTTCGAGAGCCGAGGACTCTCGTGCACGTTCAGACCGATGCCGTGCCCCAGGCTGTGCACGTAGCCATCGGTGACCTGCGGGTTCGTCCGCGGCGTATCGTGCCCGTGCGCCTCCATGAAGTCGCACACCATGTCCTGATAGACGGCGGCTCGCTCGCCCATCCTGAGCGACGAGGTCACCTTGTCGTGGATCTCCTCGAGCTGGGAGTACGCGTCGAGCACCTCTGGCGGCGCCTCGCCGAAGACGAACGTGCGGGTCATGTCGAAGAAGTACCCTCCGCCGCCCTCCTGCGGGAAGATGTCGAAGACGAGCGTTCTGCCGGTCACCATCGGATCGCTCTCCCGGCCCCGGTTGTGCGGAATGCCGGCGTCGCGTCCGAGCGCGAAGATCGTTCCCACCTCCTCGATCATGTCGCGTTCCGCGAGCGCCATGCGGATCTCCCGCTTGCAGTCCCCGAGCAGGAGAGGCGACCCGTCCGACTTCAGGAACGACTCGCCCTCGACACGGTGAGACCGGATGAAGTCGACGATGTGCCCGACGACCTCGCACGTCAGTCTGCCCATCTCGCGGATGCGGTCGATCTCGTACGGCTCCTTCGTCGCGCGCGCCTTGATGAAGATGTTGTCCGAGAGCTCTCCGGTGATCTCGACGTCCTGAAGCTCCGCCTCGAGCGCCCTGAGGAACACCCACCAGGCGCTGATGTTGACGTCGCCGTAGAACGCGACGCGCCCCTTCACGCCGAACTCCTCGAAGATCCTCCGGTAGTAGGCGACCTGCGCCTTGAGGCGGTCGCCGTCCGACTCCTTCAGAAGCTGCATGAAGTCGTACTTCGCGCTGTCGACGGTCCGAAGCCCGCTCTGGGCCGCCTCCTCGCGCTCCATGCTTCCACAGATGAGCACAGGCTCCTCGCCACGCTTCTTGATGACGGTCGCGTTCGAGATGCTCGCGCCGTTGACCATGTAGAACATTGTGGCGTTGCCCTTGACGGCGCCCTCGACGACGGCGACGTCGATCCCCCGCTCCTGCATCAACCTGTCGATGTCCCGCTTCATCGTTCGCTTCTCCTTCGCGCCCGGCGCGTGCCGGCCCTGCGCTTCATGAGACGGATGCGGCAGGACCGCCTATCCGTCGCGGCGTACCGCCGTGAGTATGAAATAGAGATTGCCCATCTCGCCCGTGATCCGTGAGCCGACGGGCACCTCCTCGAATCGTTCGGTGTAGACGGCGGACAGCGCGAGCGAGCCCGCCCTCGCCGCCAGCCGCGCGATGTCCCCGGCGGTCCAGAGCCTCAATACGTGAGCCTCCCAGAACCTGTGCGTGCGGCCGCGATCATCGACGGACATCTCGCAGGCCTGGAAGCTCCGTCCGGATCCGGGATCCTCCCGGAAGACGCTCCACGCAGTCCTCACCCGGACACCGTCGCGCTCGGACTCCCACGAGTCGCCGGGAGGTATCGAGCCTGCGTGCGCACACGAGAGATGCGCGATGTAGACTCCGCCCGGACGGAGCGAGAGCCCGGTGCGCCTGAAGTGAGCGACGATCTCCCGGTCCGTCAGAAGATAGCCCAGGCTGTTGATCGAGTTCAAGGCCGCGTCATATGCGTCGGCCTCGACGGGCGCGTAGACCATGTCGGCCTCGCGCGCCTCGGTGAATTCGGCGCTTGATCTGGTCCGGCCGCGTGCCAAGGTCGTCGGCATCACGCCAAAGGTCGACATGCCCGCGACCCCGGAAGCCGTCTGGCGGGCCATTCAGGACGCCAAGGGTGCAGCCTGATTGCATGTAAGGCGCGGTTGTGTATCGCTTCCCC
>CAZAQL010000056.1:0-17595 GCA_964487295.1 uncultured bacterium
GATGTAGTTCTCGAGCGGGAACTTCGCCCAGACGCCGAAGACGATGCACAGCCCGGCGAGCACGACCATCGGAACGAGCATGAACCACGACGCCTCACGCACGTGCGTGAGCGCGCTCGGGCTCTGTCCGAGGAACCCCGAGTAGAGCACCTTCACGAACGACGCGAGCGTGAGCGCCGATCCGAAGAGCGCCGCCACGAGGAAGATCCAGTACGAATTGAACCCGCGGCTCCCAAGCTCGACCACGCCGGAGTAGACCATCCACTTCGAGACGAAGCCGTTGAACGGGGGCACGCCCGAGATCGCCAGCGCGGCGATCGCCGTCACGACGAACGTCACGGGCATGGCGCGGGCGAGGCCGCCCAGCTTGTCGACCTCCGTCGTGCCCGTCTGCCTCTCGATGGCGCCGGCCGACAGGAAGAGCAACGTCTTGTAGATGACGTTGTTGAGCATGTGGAAGATGCCGCCGACGATGGCGATAGGGATGCCCGTGCCGATGCCGAGCACCATGTACCCGACCTGACTCACCGCGTGATACGACAGGAGCACCTTCAGGTCGTGCTGAATGAGCGCCATGAGCACGGCCCCGACGATGGTCACCGAGCCGACGATCATAAGGACCATCATGATGCCCGGGCCGATGGAGAAGATGTCCCAGCTGATGCGAGCGAGAAGGTAGATGCCCAGGAGCTTGTCGATCGCGGCGGGGATGAGCGCCATCACCGGAGTGGGCGCGCCCTTCGCCGTCGCCGGGATCCACGTGTGGAACGGCATGGCGCCGGCCTTCGTGAAGGCGCCGATCATCATCAGCACGTAGATCCACGTCGTGTACGCGTCGCCGACGATGATGCTCAGATCGCTCATCGAGACCGAGCCGGCCCGCACCCAGATGAGCGCGACCGCAAGGAAGAGCGCGGCGTCGGAGAAACCGAGCATCACGAAGCTCTTCGCGGCGCCCTTCGCCGCCTCGGACTTGTCCTGGCCGAGGTTGACGAAGAGGAACAGGATGGCGGTCAGAAGCTCCCAGAAGATGAGCAGCAGGAGCAGACTGTCGGTGAGCACCGCCCCACAGGCCGCCGCGACCCCCCACAGCAACAGCGCGTAGTACCGCCGGCCGTCGAACTTGTCGGTCAGCCAGCCGATCGAGTACAGCGTCACGCCGAGCCCGATGAGCGTCGCGAACAGCACGATGAACGCGTTGAAGCTGTTGTACGCGAAGTCGAGCTGGATGTCGAATCTCCCGAACGTCACCCAGGGCCTGACGAAGGCTTGCGGCCAGGAGTTGAACATCAGGATGGACGCGACGAACGCCCACGCCGTGCCGGCCAGTGCCAGCACCTCCCTGACGCCCTTCACGCGCCGCGGGACCAGATAGCAGAGCCCTCCGGCGATGGCTGGGACGACGATGGGAATGAGTATCTGTGGCATCTACTTCCCCCCGGCCTCTAGATGTTCTTCTTAAGCCATTCCGTCTTCTCGTGACTGAGCTTGATCAGGTCGTGCCCGTCGGCGATCCGCTTCCCCGTCGGGTCGATGACCGCCATCCGCTCCGTGCAGCTGTAGCACGGGTCGATGATGGCGAAGATGACGGTCGCGTCCGAGATCGTCTCGCCCTTCACACGCGGGCGGTAGGACGGGATGTTGACGAACGTCGGCGCGCGCATCTTGTGGCGCTCCGGCATGTTCGTCCCGTTCGTCCGGACGTAGTGGAACGCTTCACCGCGCGGAGCCTCGACGTGCCCGATGCCCTCCCCGCGCGGAATCTCGCGGATCTCGTTTCGGATCGGACCGTCGGGCAGGTTCTCGATGCACTGCTTGATGATCTTCACGGACTCGAGCATCTCGAGCAGGCGAACGACGGAGACCGCCAGGAGGTCGCCGGCGGGTTCGACGATGACCTTCCAGTCGACCTCGTCGTACGCGCCGTACTTCTCGTCCCGTCTGACGTCGATGTCGACGCCGGAGCCCCTGGCCGTCGGGCCGAGGCAACCGTAGTGGACGGCCTCCTCCTTCGTGAGGATGCCGACACCCTTGAGCCTGCCGAGAATGACCGGGTCGTCGAGCACGGCGCCGATGAGGAGCTTCGTGTTCTCGGCGAACTCGTCCATGGCCTTCATGACGGGCGGCCAGATCTCGTCGGGCACGTCACGGCGCACGCCGCCCGGGCAGTACCAGGCGTAATTGTTCCGGTTCCCGGTGATGGCCTCGAGCGCGTCGAGCACCGGTTCGCGGTACTTCCAGCCCCACATGTAGACGGTCCAGTAGCCGATGATGTGACCGGCGAGACCGACCCAGAGCATGTGACTGTGGAGCCGCTCGAGCTCGTGGACGATGGTGCGCAGGTACCGGGCCCTCGGCGTCGGCCCGATCCCCGCCGCGTCCTCGTACGCCAGCGCGGTCGCCCAGCTGTGCGAAGCCGAGCAGATACCGCAGATCCTCTCGACCAGGAAGCAGTCCTGGTCGAACGTCTTCTCCTGCGCCAGAAGCTCCATCCCGCGATGGATGCGGCCGAGATCGATGTCGGCATCGAGCACGGTCTCGCCGTCCACCTGGAGCGTGATGTACTCGGGCTCCTCAAGGACGGGGTGGAACGGTCCGATGGGAATCGTCGTGCTCATCTATTCATCTCTCCTCATCGCGTGGAAGTCTGCCGGTCTGTCGTGGGAGGAGAGGATCTTCCGTGGGTCCGGATGCCCGATGAACTCGACTCCGAGGAAATCGAAGATCTCTCGCTCGATGAAGTCGGCCGCGTAGTAGTGCGGCGTCAGCGACTCGATCTTTGGGAACGGCTTCTTGAGCGTCGTGCGGATGTTGACGACGCTGCGGTCCCGCTCGATGCAGAAGTGATACAGAAGCTCGACACCGGTCGAGCGGTCGCTCCCCGTCGCGGTCGCCAACCTCCCCTTCTCCACCTCATACATGTACCGCAGCACGGGGATCCAGTCCTCGTTGCCGACCGTGACGTACGCGCGCCGCTCGTTGTGCTCGAAGATGTCGACGCGGTCGCCGAACTTGGCCTTGAGATTCTCCAGAACCTGTTTGCTCATGGTCTTCACGCTCCCGGAACTTGGGCGAAAGCGGCCGCTCCCGCGACGGGCACGCCCGTCCTCCCGTCCACCTCGCTTACAGCGTCCCGATCAGTTTGACGATCGCGCCGATGATGGCCTCCGGACGCGGAGGACAGCCCGGCACGTACGCGTCGACCGGGATGTGCTTGTCCACCGGACCGGCGAAGTTGTATCCGTCCTTGAAGATGCCGCCCGTGCACCCGCACGCTCCCAACGCGACCACCGCGCACGGCTTCGGCGCCTGCTCGTACGCCTCGATGAGCTCGGGCACGACCTTCCGCGGCACGCTGCCCGAGACCAGCAGCACGTCGGCGTGCTTGACGCTCCCGACGAGCTTGATGCCGAAGCGCTCCACGTCGAACTTCGGGCAGAGGCAGTCGAGCACCTCGATGTCGCAGTTGTTGCACGCGCCCGCGTTCAGGTGGAACACCCACAGCGACTTCTTGAATCCCCAATTCGTTGCGCCCATGGTCCCCTCTGCTTCGTCGCGCCCTAGTACCCCAGGATGGCGAGCACCATTCCGATGACCGCGATCAGCGAGACCGGACCCCAGAAGAAGCGGACGGCCTGGTCGATCCTGACCCGCGGGTTCGTGTTCTTAATGAGAACGATGATGACCACGATGATGACGTACTTGACGATCGTGTAGAGGATGTGCCAGCCCGCGAACTGGAGGCCGCCCCAGAACAGCGTGATGAAGAAGATGGGCAGCGTGAACAGCATCATCGCCTGCTGGAGCTTGATGACCGCGAGCGCCGCGCCCGAGTACTCCATGTGCGTGCCGTCCATGAGCTCGGTCTCCGCCTCCGGGATGTCGAACGGCGGGTATGTGAGCTTGGCCTGCGCGACGAGGATGCAGACGATGAACGCGAGGATGCCGCTGGCCTTGCCGAGCAGCACGCCGCCGCTCTGCTGGTAGTCGGCGATGTTGCCGAGCATCAGCGTCCAGTCGCGGTACTCCGCGCCGATGGCCGCCACGGCCGTGAAGATGGCGATGACGAACGGCAGCTCGTAGGCGAGCACGAGCTTCATCTCGCGGCTCGCGCCGACGCTCGAAAGCGGGTTCGACGACGCCGACGCCCCAAGGATGATGCCGAGCGAGGGGATCGTCAGCAGGTAGAGCACGCCGATGAGGTCGCCCTCGAAGCCGGCCCCGCGAATGTTCGCGAGCCAGAGCATCGTGGAGACGATGCCGACCGCCGCCAGCCCCGCGAGCGGCGCCAGCAGGAACCCGGCGCGCTTCGCTCCGGCGGGAATGACGATCTCCTTCCCGATCAGCTTGAGAATGTCCGCGAACGGCTGGTACCACGGCGGTCCCACTCTCCACTGCACCAGGGCGCTCACCTTCCGGTCCACCCACTGCGTGGCGAGACCGCCGACGGCCGTGAAGAGCAGACCGGGGAAGATGAGGAAGCTCAGAATCAACCCGAGTGTCGAAGTCATCCTGTACCTCTCTCCTTGACTGGCATCTCGTACGGGTCCCCAGTGGCCCGGCTAGCGCTTCCGCCGCACCGTCTTCGCCACGCTCCGCGCGCCGCGCATCGGCAGTTGCTGCGTCTGCTGCTCGATGTCGCCGATCTCCTCGAAGGTCCTCGCGCCGGAGACGCAGGTCCCCGAGCACATCGAATCCTTCCCGTCGAGCGTGCGCCAGTTGCACAGGTCGCACTTGTCGAGGGTGTGGCGCGTCTTCAGAAGATCGATGGCGCCGAACGGGCACGCCTGGGCACACGACGTACAGCCGCTGCACTTCACGTTGCTGCGCACCACCAGCCCATCGTCGCGCCGCTTGATCGCCTCCTGCGGGCAGGCAGCCTCACAGAGCGGCTGCTCGCAGTGCCGGCAGTTCATCTGCAGCACGATGTTCGTGAGGACCGGTGACGCCTCGAGCTGGTTCTGCATGTTGTGCGAGTAGTAGCATGCCGCGAGGCAGCTCTTGCAGCTGATGCAGCGCCCGTAGTCCAGGACGTTTCTCTTGTTCATCCAGCTCTCCCGGGCTTGTCGCTGTGTCGCGCGGCGACTCATCGCCGCGTCACGATGTTAACCTTCGGGCGTGACCTTCACGCCGGAGGTGGTGACGTCGAACCACTTCGTCTTCGGATTCAGGGTCCAGATCATGAGCGCGCGCGCGTCCGGCACGTAGCTCGGGATGGCGATGACGCCGCCCGGCATCCGGTCGGTCACGGTCGCGATGATCTGGGTCTCGCCTCGCTCGGTCGCCACGACGACGCTCGCTCCCTGCTTGATGTCGCCCTCGGCCGCCGGCCCCTCGCCGATCCAGACCTCGCAGTACGGGGTCTGCGCCGCGGGGAAGCTCATCCTGCCCGTCAGCGTCCCGTCCCAGCGGTGGAGCGGGTGGATGCCCTCGACGAGAGAGAGCCCGTCGCCGGTCTTGCCCATCGCGGCGAGCGCCTGTTCCGCGTCGATCTCGAGCTCGGGGTGGAGGGCCGGCGTCGCCGCGCCGATGGCCCCGCCCATGTCGCCGGCGAAGTCCTTGAGCATCGCGCCGGCCGAACGGCCGTCGCCCTGAGGCGAGATACCGCCCTCGATGCTCGTAGAGAAGCCGAACGAAGGATCGTAGGTTCCCGCGTATTCGGTCCAGACCGCGAGCGGGAGCCCCACGTCCGAGTGCTTCGTCGTGTCGTTCTCGAAAGCCGCTCCCGCGGCGAGGAACTCGAGCTCCTCGAGATCGCCCGCGCTGACCGCCCCGGGGTAGAGCTGCAGAACGTCCGGGCCGAGAACGAGGAGCGCCTTGATCTTCTTCTCCTCGACGCCCTGGAGGATCTCGGCGGCCGTCTTCGTCGAGCCGACACGCTTGAACGCGCCGATGGCGTTGCCGCCGCGGAAGAGCGGCGCGTACTTGCCCTTGAGCGTGCTCGCGAGCTGCGCCGCGTACTTGCCGGTGAGGTATCCGCCCGTCGAGTCTCCGAAGCGGGACGACGCGATGACGACGACCCTCTGGCACTGGCGGAGCCGCCTCGCGATGGCCTCGATGTCGCGCTGTGCGACGCCGGTGCCGGCGGCCACCTTCTCGAGGTCCACGCCCGGCGCGCCCTGCGCCTTCATGGCCTTGAGGATGCCGGCGAGAAGCAGCGCCTCGGTGCCGACACGCGGCTGCAGATGCGCGTCGGCGAACCAGTCGGTGTTCGACCGGTAGGGATTGACGGTGATGACCTGGTGCGACCGGCTCTTGTGCCGAGCCTCGATGACGCGCTTCGAGACGCACGGGTGTCCCCAGAACACGTCGCCGACGAGCAGGAAGCAGTCGGCGTCGTCGATGTCCACGGGCACCGCGTCCCCGGCGCCGCCACCCATCAGGAACGGGTAGTCGTTCCCGTCGTACGCGACGCCGATGTTGCTGGTCCCGAGCACGCCCGAGGCGAACCCGACGGCCGCGTCGTAGTCCTCGTTCGAGAGCTCGGTCCCGAGGATGACGCCGACGGCGTCTCCGCCGTGCGCCTCCTTGACCTCGCCGAGCTTCTCCGCGACCTTCGTGACCGCCGACGGCCACGGCACGCGGCGCCGGTTGACCGTCGCCGCGAGGAACCGCTTCGGGTGCAGCAGAAGCTCGAGGTTGTAGTGCCCTCGCGCGCAGAGCGACCCGCGGGCGAGCGGAGACTCTTCGTCGAAGTCCACCCTCACGGGCACCCCCGCGTCCACCTCCATGGCGAAGCCGCACTGGAGGGAGCACATCAGACAAGACGCCTTCACGGTCTGTGGCATGTTGACTTCCCCTGAGAGTAGACGACTAGAACGGATCCTCGAACTTGGCGACCTGCGCCGCGGTCATGACGGCTCCGTCCTTACAGATGTAGTACTCGCCCATCATGCAGTGCCCGCACTTGCCGAGACCGCAGCTCATGTTCCGCTCCATCGAATGGTAGATCCTGTTCGGATCGAAGCCCTTCTCCAGGAGCGCGATGTTGACGAACTTGAGCATGATCGGGGGACCGCAGACGCAGGCCACGGCGTTCTCGGCCGTGAACGGCAGGTCGTCGACGTTCGCGGTCGTCAGAAGCGGCAGATCGTCGAGAAGGACCGTGACCACGCCGACCGTCCCCTCCCACTCCGGATGCGGCTCGTCGATGGTGAGATGGACGTCGACGTTCGGGTGCTTCTCCCACTCGGGAAGCAGGTCCCTGTAGACGATGTCCTCGGGCGTGCGCGCGCCGTATCGGATCGAGATCGACTTGTACCTCTTGACGTCCTCGAAGAGCGCGAGGATGAGCGATCGGAGCGGGGCGAGACCCACGCCGCCGCCGATGATGAGGATGTTCTTGCCTTCGAAATCGTCGAGGTCGTACCAGTTCCCGTACGGTCCGCGAAGGCCGACGGTGTCCCCGACCTTCATCTTCTCGAGCGCCTCCGTCACGCACCCGACCCGCATGATGGTGATCTCCATCGTGTCGGTGACGTTCGGGTTGGACGAAGGCGTGAAGGGCGCCTCGCCGACACCGGGCACGGTCAGTTCCACGAACTGCCCGGCCTTGAACGTGATCGGCTCCTTGGGACGGAACCGGTACGTCGTGATATTGGGCGTCTCCTTCTTGATGTCTTCTATGACGCTCTCGATTGGCCTGTAGAGATTCTTCATGCCTTCGCCATCTCCGTGACTACGTGCTTGATAGCTTCTCTCATATCGATCCGGCCCATGCAGACGTCGATGCATCTGCCGCAGCCGGTGCAGGTCACCAGTCCATAGCGGTCGCGCGAGTACTCCATCTTGCAGCGGAGACGGTTCTCGAGGCGCTGCGGGAGGTTTGGTCGCGAGTTGCCGCCGCCGCCCGTCCTGGCGTAGCCGATGGACAGGCAGGTGTCCCAGTTGCGCGTCCGCTCATAGCCGCCGTCGGCCTTCTGGTCCCAGAGCAGGAAGCAGGTGCACGTCGGGCAGGCGCGGTTGCACGCGCCGCAGCCGACGCAGTCCTGGGTCACGTACGCCCAGGCCTCCTCGTCGCCGGTGAGGTCGTGCTTGTCGTACGGCACGTCGACCTTGAACTCGGCGTTCTGCCGCTCCACGGCCTCGGTGACGGAGCCGCGCGTGCGCTTCCGCTCCTCGCGCTGCGTATCGCTCACGCTCGAGGTGAGATCGTCGCTGCCGGCCATGAGCTTCTCGCCCTTCTCCGAGCCGACGGTCAGGATGTAGCCCTGCTCGACGGGCGAGATGTTGAGGTCGAACCCCTCCTCGACGAACGGCTTGCCCCCGACCATCGTGCAGAAGCAGGTCTCCTTTGCGGCGGTGCAGTCGACCGAGACGATGACCGCGTTCTCGCGCTTCTCGATGTAGAACGGATCGTCGTACTCCTCGGTGAAGTGCTTCGTGCTCCAGTAGACCTTGTCGAACTTCTTGAGCCCCTCGAGGTCGCACGCCCGCGGGCCGACGATGACGGTCGGCGGCGCCTCCACCTCCGCCTCGGGGGTGGTGTTCGGATACCTGGAGACGACCTCGCGGGAGTAGAAGAGGAACGACTTCGGGGTCTGCGCCGGGCACGCGCCGTGAAGCTCGAGCGACGCCGGCACCTCCTCCTTCACGAGCTCGTAGTCGGGCGTCTCCGGGTGGTTCATGATGTCGAAGGTGACCGGAACGTAGACCCGGTGGTCCTTGGCCCAGCGACCGATGAGCTTGAGAAGGTTCTCTCGACCGATGAAGACTTCTTTCATCCTGGCAAGCCCTCTCGCTTGAAGTTCCCCGCTGGCCGCTCCAGGCCGCACAGAAGCCCCGCCGCGCCCCTCCTTATAGTAGAGGCACGCCCGGGCTCAGTCAGTTCGCGCGCAACTGGGACGAGATCTCTCGGGCCAGCAAGTAACAGACAGTCCTTTCAACTGAATGTTCCTCGCGGGTCGAAACGTGTGTGGCTCTCCGCCCGCGCTGCGGACATGATAAACGCCGTATAGCCCAAGAGAGTCTAGCTTTAGGCTCTTCGGGGTGTCAAGCGGAAAAGCCCCGTACTGAGGGCGACTTACGGTGATTGGAGACTTGGTGAAGGGGGTGTTCGTGGGGGGGCGCCGATGGGGCTGGAGCTGGATCCGTGATGGTGTTCGGAAGTGACTCCGAGAAAGCGCATGGCTATCGCACAACGGTCACCACGCCATGTTGCTCTGGCACGCGGGTGCCGTTGAAGCGGAGCTCCCATACATAGAGCCCGCTCGCGACCGGCTCGCCGGCTTCGTCACGCCCATCCCAGCGAAGGTCTGATTCCGAGTTCAGCGTGGCACCCCCCGCGGAGGAGTTGGATGCGAGGGTTCTGACCCTCCTGCCGCTCACGGTGTACAGCACAACCTCCACACGCCCAGCTCTGCTCTGCATCAGCCGGAAGCAGCTACCCGATCGCGTCGGGTTCGGATGAACGAACTGAACCCGGGCTGGCGGGGCGCCGGTCGGACTGGCATCCACAGGCACACTTGAGGGACCTGCGTACTGAACTCCACCCGGGGCATCCCAGCTCACCCAGTAGCTGTTGAGCTGACCCGGCTCAGGGGCGTCATCAGCCCACTCGTAGGGTGGTCTTGTCACGGGAGTCTCGGTGAGCAGGACGGCGTCCGGCGGTGGCCACGTGGGCGCAGTCCCCACCCCGTCCGACCCGGCATGCCTCCACACGGAGAAGGGACCGTCCGCCGCTTCGCCGCTTGCGAACCACCCCACCATCACTGAGCCATCCTGAAACTCGGCCGCAACAGGGCCAAAGGAGACTGGTGATGTCTGGATGCAGACCGAACTGCAGATGTCCGTCGCGACGGGAAGGCCTGCGTCGCTGTAGGACTGCCAGGCGATCCACAGCGCGCCATCGTCATCCAGCGCTCCAGAGGGATACCGGTCAATGGTGTATGGACCGTCATCGTTGACCTTTCTCTCTGGGGTCCATGAGGCGCCGGTCCACCACGACATGTAGATCGCTGCGCTGTACGTCTGGTAGCTGTTGCCGCCCTCCCACACCGCCGACATCATCCCCATGCTGTTCGTGGTGAGCGCCTTGCTGAAGTCCCAGTCGGCCTCGTTCGGGTTGAGCGTGTTCACAAGCGACGACGGTGTCCAGGTCCCGCCTTCGTAGCGGCTGTACTCGATGTTGACAGTCGACACGCTCGAGTAGTCAGTCCAGATGGCCATCGGCACGTCCCCGTCGAAAGCTATCTGTGGGTAGCCGCCGTTCAGGCTATCGTCACTAACGGTCCCGCGTTCTACCCACTCTGTTCCCGTCCACTTGCTCGCCATGATCGGACCCATTGCCGTTGACGGGTTCCTCGCGAACCAGACCATCCAGAGGTTCCCCTCGTCGTCCACGGCGAGGTCGGGATAGTCGTTGTCGGTGCCTGGCACGCCGATCTGCCAAGGTCCCTCCCACGCCGTTCCCTGCCAATGGTAGGTGACAATCATGTTGTCGCCGATCTCTGAGACATATGTCGCGGTGGCGACCCACACGTCCGTTGAATCAATCGCGAGGATGGTCTTGTCGTCATAGCGACTTGCGCCCAAGTGCACAGTCTCGGGCGTTGACCACCCGGCATCCCCTCCGTGTGACACCCGGAGCCGTGCCCCTTCGGAGTTCGTCTGATACCACACGACCCAGACAGAACCGTCATCACCTACTGATAGTGCCGGGAACCTGTCGGCGACGGAGTTCTCCTCGTGGAGCCTCTGACGTTCCAGCCAGCCACCAGATATGGACCTCGAGTAGTAGACCTCCTCGTCCAGATCGACCGGGTCTCTGCCCATCCAGGCAACCCAGGCGGTACCGTCGGGTGCGACGTCCAGGCTTGCGCCCCAATCGTCGTACTCATCGAGACTCCCGACGAACATATCACCGGAGCACTCCGTCGATGCAGTAGCCACACACGCCGACAGCAGGGCTAGAGCTAGCCCAGCTACGGCCGCTGCCACAAGCGGACCAAGCAGGGCAAGTCTAGGTCTCGGTGCAAGCATGTGCTTCCTCTCGGCCGGCCAGAATCGGCTAGACGTGGACAGAACCCCAGAGTGACACCTGCTTTCAGTATATCATGGACTCCCTGCAATATCAACTTCGCCGCAGTATGCGGTTGACACCCACTCACAAGCAGGATAATGTTCGATGGTCAGCAAGATGGGTTTACAGACGCTACACTTGTCACTATTGCACTTCACTGGCGCCTCGTGGGAGCGGCTCAGGCAACATGTGTGGTCACACCTACCACGGGCGCTCGCCGTTCTCGCAGGAGGTGAACATGAAGCTATTCAAGTGGCCGTCGAGGTCGTTGGTCGTTGCGGTCGCCCTCGTTGTCCTCGTCCCTGCCATCGCCAATGCCCAGATTGAAGGGTTGTACTTCGTCAGAGCGGACCCCGATACAGAAGAGCTCTGGTGGGGGCCGATCCAGCGGCCCGTGAGCTTCTGTCCGTGGGCGGCCCCGAGCCCAGGCAACCCAGGATTCCAGCGTGCGGACATACTGGATGAGGAAGCGGACTGCGATGTGGACCTCTTGGTTTCTGATGCACTCCATGAACCGCCCCGGCTTTTCCGGAGACCTGCTTACGTGAGTCCGGCCACCACGGCCAGGCTCTCCTGCTCACGATAGTACGCTTCTTCGAACACCGCTGGTGGAACATATCCGATCGGCTCGAGCAGCCGTCGATTGTTGAACCAGTCCACCCACTCCAGCGTTGCGAACTCCACCGCTTCCAGATGATGCCACGGTCCACGTCGACGGATCACTTCGGTCTTGAACAGTCCAATGACCGACTCGGCCAACGCGTTGTCATACGAGTCGCCGACACTGCCGACCGAAGGCTCGATGCCGGCCTTTCTGAGACGCTCCGTGTAGCGGATCGACAGATACTGAACACCCCGGTCGCTGTGATGCACCAGACCCTCGGTGTCCGGGCGTGCAAAGAGCGCTTGCTCCAGAGCGTCGAGGGCCAGGTCACTCCGCAAAGAGCTCGACGCACGCCAGCCGACGATCGCACGTGAGAAGACATCGATGACGAATGCAACGTAGACGAACCCCTTCCATGTGGCCACATAGGTCAGATCAGAGACCCACAACTGGTTCGGGCGGGTAGCCGTGAAGTCCCGCTTCACCAGATCCGCCGGACGGACGGCGGAGTCATCCGGAATCGTGGTCGTGAACTCCTTGCCCCGAACGACGCCGCGAAGGCCCATCTCCCTCATGAGGCGTCTCACCGTGCACCGGGCGACCTCGATCCCCTCCAGCTTCATCTGCCGTCACACCTTGCAGACACCGTAGACGTCGAAGTGCTCCTGTCGCACCCGGCGGATGTGTTCTTTCAGAACCTCATCGCGCAGGGCTCGAGCCGGCAGACGCGAAGGGTCGCTCTGACGGGCCTTGTGCTCGTAGTAGGTGGACGGGGCGATCGGCAGGACTCGACAGATCGGCTCGACCCCGTAGGCACCGCGGTGTTCGTCGATGAAGTCCACCATCACTTCGGTCGGCGGTCGAGCTCCGCCTGTGCGAAATATGCCGACGCCTTCCGAAGAATCTCGTTGGCCCGCCTCAGCTCACGGACCTCGCGTTCCAGCTCCTTCAGGTGTTCTCGTTCCTCGGTCGTCAGACCGGGCCGAACCCCCCGGTCCTGCTCGGACTGTCGGATCCACTTCCGCAGCGTCTCAGCTGCACAGCCGATCTTCTCTGCGATCGAGCGGATCGCCGACCACCGTGAGTCGTACTCCTTCTCGTGATCCAGCACCATACGAACCGCACGCTCACGCACTTCCTCTGAGTACCGCATTGGCTTTCCCATGACTCCATCCTCTCACGATATGGAGCCTCCGGGAAACCCGGAACGGTTCAAAGGTAATCGAGTCGCAGCGGGCGTGTACTTCTACTCCATCGAGGCTGGTGAGCAGTCTGTGCAGAGGAAGCTCGTTCTGCTGAGATAGCATCGCTGCCCTGTACTCCTCAAGAGGCGGACCGGACACAACCCAGACTGGGGTTGTGCTCGGTCCGCCTCTCCGTTTGATATTGACGGCTGCTCCATGCAACCGCACGTGCCGCGCTATTGCCGCTGCTCCATGAACCTCAGATCGAGGTCGCCGTCGGGGTCGACGACGAGCTTCCGGACCGCGGCGAGCACGGTCTCCATCGTCTCGAGCCAGAGGCGGGTCCGGGAGACCGAGCGGTTGTCGCGGTAGGCGTCCAGGACGGCCGCGAAGCGCTCGGCATCGCCGGTCGCGCGGCTCACGAACGCCGAGCTGTCGCCGCGCGCGGCAATGACGAGCTGGCGCCCCTCGCCGCGGGCCATGGGGATGACCCGGTTGGCGTAGCCGTTGGCCTCCTGGATGATGCGGTTTCTGTCCTCGCGCGCGCTGGCAACGTCGCGGAACGCGTCGGCAACCTCGCGCGGCGGCTTGACGTCCTGGAGATGGGCGGCGACGATGTCGATGCCGGCCCCGTAGTCGTCCAGAATGGCCTGGGTCGCGTCGATGACGTCGAGCTCGACCTCGATCTTGGCCGTGGTGAGGATCTCGTCGACGGCGATCTCGGCGACGCGCTCGGTCAGCACCGCTTCGCATGCCCTTCTGACCAGCCAGTGCGGCTCCTCCACCGAGAAGAGATAGTCCGAGGGGTCCTTCACCACGTACTGCACGAGCATCTGCGCCTCGATGATGTTCTCATCGCCCGTGACGAACTGCGCCTCACGAGCCGTCGGCGCCACGCCCCGGACGCGGTCCAGGATGCGGTAACCGACGCTCATGCGCTTGATCGAGGTCACCTGCGGCGTGAAGACCCGCTCGACCGGCCACGGGATGCGGTAGTGGATGCCGGGCTGGACGTCGTCGGTCACCACGGCCCCGAACCGCGTCACGACGCCCCGCTCGTCGGGCTGAACCACATATATGCCTGACAGTATATACATCGCGGCCAGAAGCAGCAGGAAGAGCCGCCCGAGCCGCCGGACGCGCGGGAGACCCGCGCTCATGTCCGACCGCACCGAGGATCCCCCCCGGAGCTCATCGGCCCAGATGCGCTCGTTCCGTCCGTTCTCGCTCACGTCAGTCGCTCTTCCGGTTCAGGAGCTCCAGGAGCTCCGAGTCGGACGACAGGACCAGCGTCGTCCGGTCGTCCAGGATCGTCGCGTACGACTCGAGGGTTCTCAGGAACTTGTAGAACTCCGGGTCGGCGTTGTACGCGCTGCCGTAGATCCCCATCGCCGCCGCCTCGCCGGCGCCCCGGATGCCCTCGGCCTCCTGATAGGCGGTCGCGAGAATCTCCTGGCGCTGCCGGTCGGCGTCGGCGCGGATCGCGATGGCCTCCTCCTCGCCCTCCGAGCGGTAGCGCTTCGCCGTGCGCTCGCGCTCGGCGCGCATCCGGTCGAACACGCTCTGCTTGTTCTGCTCGGGGAACGCCAGCCGCTTCATGCGCACCTCGGCGACCTCGATGCCGAAGTTCGCCGCGGCGATGGTCCGGCAGCCGTCCGTGACCCCTTCCATGATCTCGACGACCTGCATCTCCTCCGGGTCGGTCGAGATGAGCGCCGTGAGCGGATAGCGGCCCAGCGCCGCGCCGAGCTCCGAGGCGACGATGTCGGCCATGCGGACCTCCGCGCCCTCGCGGTCGGTCACGGTCTCAAGGAACCTCTGCGGCTCGCCGATGCGCCACGCGACGTACGCGTCCGCGACGATGTTCTTCTTGTCGTTCGTCAGGAACTCGGTCGGCTTCGGGTCGAAGACGAGAAGCCTGCGGTCGAAGAACCTGACCGCCTGCACCGGCTGCGGGAGCTTCCAGTTCAGCCCCGCCTCCTCCACCACCCGCACCGGGCTTCCGAACTGTGTGACGATGGCCGTCTGCGTCTCGTCCACGACGAAGACGGACGATCGCAGCAGCAGAAGCACCACGATCACGACGGCGATCAGATAGAAGCGTTGTCTCATGGAATCGTTCCTCTCGGATTGGACCACCCGCTTGCGGCTGCGAGGCGCAGATCCTTCGGGACGATCTCGCGCCCCGGTGGCGCCTGAGCGCCGCGCTCTACTCGCCGGCCGGGACCCGGAGCCCCAGCGCCTTGTCGTACAACCGGACGTCGTACCCTCTGAGGTCGACGTCCTCGCTCACGATGTACTTCTCGACCCCGGCCAGCAGCTGCTCCATCGTCTCGATGTAGAGGCGCGTCTGCGTGACCGTCTTCGCGTTCGCGTACCGCCCCGCGATGGCGCGGAACCTCTCCGCGTCCCCGACCGCGCGGCTCTGACGCGCGTGACTCGCCCCGGTCGCCTCGGCGATGAGCTGCTTGCCCTCGCCGCGGGCGAGCGGGACGGTCTGGTTCATGTAGCCGTACGCCTCGTTGATGATCCGGTTCTTGTCCTCGCGCGCGCTCGCGACGTCCCGGAAAGCGGGGACCACCTCGAGCGGCGGATGCAGGTCCTGAAGCCTCACGCCCAATAGCTCGACCCCGACTCCGATCTCGTCGAGCGCGGCCTGGACACCGGCCGCGAGCGTCTCCTCGAACTCGGCGCGGTCGATCGTGAGAACATCCTCGAGCGCCCGGGAGCCCGCGGCGTACCCGAGAACGTACTCGGTCACGGAGCGGATGTAGGCCTCGGGGTCCGCTATGGAGAAGAGGTACCGGCGCGCGTCGCGGACGCGATAGAGGAGCACGATGTTCATGTCGGCGATGTTCTCGTCGCCTGTCAGCCGCAGCGCCTCGTCGGGGAGCTTCTCGTAGGTTCCCGCCGCGTGCCGGCTCTCCCAGAGCGTCGCGTAGAACTCCTCGGCGACCTTCGTGACGGCCCTGGGCTCCTCCCGCGTCCTGAACCCGATCTCGACGCGCCGCACGAGCGGCATCTCGACGCGCTCGATGCGGTCGACGGGCCACGGCAGCTTGAGGTGCGCGCCCGGTTTGAGCGTCCCCTCAAGCGCGGCCCCGAAGCGGATGAGCACGCCCTCGCGGCCGGGGCCGATGAACACGATGCCCGACGAAAGCCACACGAGCACCACGGCCCAGATCGCGAGGCGGAGCGCGCGCCGACGAGTGCGGGGCTTGAGGCACCACAGCCACGCGTACCGGCACCGCTCTCCGGCACCCGTCCTCTCGAGGCATCCCGAGACCCAGCGCATCGGGCGCGTCTCGGCGAGCCACGCGAGCCCCGCCGACCTGGCGATCGTCCCCTGTCGCAGCCCCCCGATCGCCGCCGAGAGGATCTCAATGCCGGACCCGACGATGAAGATGGTGACGACGACGGCCGCGATGCGGTCGAGCTGGATGCCGATGGCGTGACCCATGAGCCCGATGACGACGGCCACGCTCGTCAGCATGTCCATGCGCGAGTGGTAGCCGTCGGCCACGAGGCTCACGCTCGCCGTCTCACGCCCGACGTAGAGCTTGTACTGCGCCGCGTAGTAGGAGACGAGCGCGCACAGGAGCGTGCCGACGATGGCGATGGGGAGGTTCCGGATGGTCGCGGTCGCTGCCGCGGTGACGCGCTGGAAGATGCCGAACGCCGCCCAGAAGATGAGCAGCGCGATCAGGATGCCGACGATGTTCTCGATCAGAGCGAGGTTGACCCGGCGCTCCCTGTGCGAGATTCGCGCGCCGGCCCACACGAGGGCCGTCGTGGCGAAGTCCGAAGCCGAGTGCCACGCGTCGGCGAGAAGCGCGAGGCTGCCCGACAGCATCGCCAGTACGACCTTCAGGACGATCAGACCTACGTTGATCCCCATCGAGATGAGGGCGGTCCGTTCGACGCGGCCCAAGGGATGCTCCTTGTGAGCGAGTTCTGTGCGGGAGCACCGCGGCCGACCGCGGTCCCCCCGCCTCACTTCACATTACTCGTCAGTCGCCACGCGCGCAACTCCGCAGACGCGGTCACCCTTGTTGAGATTGATGACCTTGACACCCTGCGTGTTGCGCCCGATGAGCGAGATGCCGCTCACGGGGAGGCGGATCATGATGCCGTTGGCTGTCATGATCATGACGTGGTCGGTCTCGCTGACGACCTTCGTCGCGACGACGGGGCCGTTGCGCTTGTTCGCCTTGATCGAGATGACGCCCTTGCCGCCGCGCTTGATGATGCGGTAGTCGGTGATCTTCGTCCGCTTGCCGTAGCCGTTCTCCGTGATCGAGAGCACGGCGCTCTCCTGCCCGGCGGCGACCACGGCCATGCCGACAACGCGGTCGCCCTTCTCGAGCTGCGTTCCGCGCACGCCGCGAGCGGTCCGTCCCATCTCGCGCACATCGCTCTCGTGGAACCGGATGGCCTTGCCGAGCCTCTTCGCCAGGAGAATGTCGCAGCTCCCGTCGGTGATCGTCGCGGCGATGAGCTCGTCGCCGGAGTCGACGTTCATGGCCCTGATGCCGCCGCGGCGCGGGTGCGAGAACGCGTCGAGGCGCGTCTTCTTGATGACGCCCTGCCTTGTCGCCATCACGATGAACCGGCTCTCGTCGAACTCGCGCGCGGGCACGAAGGCCGCGATGTGTTCCTCACGAGGGAGCGCAAGGATGTTGACGATCGCCTTCCCTCGCGCCGCGCGACCGGCCTGCGGGATCTCGTGAACCCTGAGCCAGTGACAGTGGCCGCTCTGCGTGAAGAACATGATGTAGTCGTGGGTC
>CAZAQL010000057.1:0-17264 GCA_964487295.1 uncultured bacterium
TCGCCCTCCTCGACCTTGTCGCCATCCTCGACGTCGTCGATGACCACAGCTCGTCCGACGGTCACCGCCTGGCCGATCGCGAGGCCCGTGACGATGCGCTCTCCGCTTCCGATCAGTCGGTAGGTATGCAGGGCCCCCGCCACCTGGCGCGACTGCACGGTCTCGGGCCTCGCCTGCACGATGAAGATCTCATCGCTCGTCCCGTCCTTGGCCCACTCGATGTCCATCGGCTGGCCGTAGTGCTTCTCGATGGTGACGGCCCACCGGGCCAGCGTGAGGATCTCGTCGTCCGTGAGCACGTAGCTGCGGCGTTCCGTGCTCGATGTGTCGACGTTCTTCGTCGGCTTGCTGGCCCCCTTCTTCGAATAGACCATCTTCCGCTCCTTGTCGCCGAGATCCTTCCCGACGATCGGAACGCGGTCGCCTTCGAGGAGCGGTTTGAAGACGACGTACTCATCCGGGTTGACGGCGCCCTGGACGACGTTCTCGCCGAGTCCCCACGCTGCGTTGATGACCACGGCGTCGGGGAACCCTGTCTCGGTATCGATGGTGAACATCACGCCCGCGCCGGCCTTGTCGGAACGCACCATCTTCTGAACGCCGACCGAGAGAGCGACGTCCATGTGATCGAATCCCTGCTCCTCCCGATAGACGATCGCGCGATCGGTGAAGAGCGACGCGTAGCACCGGCGACAGGCGTCCAGAAGGTCCTCCGCGCCCGACACGTTCAGAAACGTCTCCTGCTGTCCGGCGAAGCTCGCCTCCGGCAGGTCCTCGGCAGTGGCGCTGCTTCTCACCGCTACGTGCACGTTCCCGACCCCGCTTCGCTCCGAGAATTCGCTGTACGCCCCTCGGAGCGCCTCCGCGATCTCTTCCGGGAACTCGGCTTTCAGGAAGAGCCGGCGCACCGCGCGGCCTACGGTGTTGAGATTCGAACGGTCCTCCGCGAGTCCATCGAGCTCCTTCCGGATGTTCTCCTCGATACCGTTGGCCTCGATGAAGGTTCGGTAGGCGTCGGCTGTTGTCGCAAATCCCCCGGGGACGCGTACCCCCTTTTCACCGAGTTCGCGGATCATCTCCCCGAGAGACGCATTCTTGCCTCCGACCTCGGCCACGTCGCCGGAGCCAGTCTCCTCGAACCAGCGTACGTACCCGGTCTTCATACCGCCCCCCTCATGGTGCTCCTGGCCTCGCGGATCATCTGCATGGCGTATCCCCACTCGTTGTCGTACCAGGCCATGACTTTCACCAGGTCGCCCCCCACGACGCGCGTCATCCCCAGATCCACGATGGACGCGCGCGGATCCTGCACGATGTCGGAGCTCACCAGCTCCTCCTCGGAGGCGCCCAGAATACCCTGATACCGCTCGCTCTCCGCCTCCTCGCGGAAGATCCGGTTGACCTCTTCGGCGGAGGTCTCACGGCTCGTCAGGAACACCAGGTCGGCCACCGAGCCGACGGGAATGGGCGCCCTGAGCGCCACGCCGTCGAACCGGCCCTCGTACTGCGGAAGCGCCTTCGTGGCGGCGATGGCGGCGCCGGTCGAGGTGGGCACGAAGTTGGCGGCGGCCGCGCGCCCGCGTCGCATCTTCTTCTGTGGGGCGTCAACGATCGATTGGCTCGACGTGTAGGCGTGGATGGTCGTCATAACGGCCTTCTCGATTCCGATCCGGCGGCCCAGGATCTCGACCACGGGCGTGATGCAGTTCGTCGTGCAGCTCGCGCACGAGATGATCGCCGGAGTGCCGTCTTTCCCGGCCGCATTGACACCATGGACGACCGTGACAACGTCGTCGCTCTTCGACGGCGCCGAGAGAAGCGCGTGCTTTGCGCCGGCCTTGATGTGTTTCTCGAGATCCTCCCGTCTGGTCAGCGCGCCCGTGGCCTCGAAGACAACGTCCACATCCAGCTCCTTCCAGGGGAGCTTCTCGGGGTCCTTCTCGGAGAGGTAGGCGTACTCCGTTCCGTCGATCGTCAGCCTGTCGTCTCCGGGCACGACCTCGCGCTCGTACCGCCCATAGACCGTGTCGAAACGGATGAGATAGGCGATGTTCTCAACCGGCACGAGATCGTTGACGGCCACGAGCTCGAGCTCTGGATCATCGAGTGTGAGTTTGAGGAGCGCGCGTCCGATGCGGCCTGCGCCGTTAATCGCGACCTTGGCCATATCAACCTCCCCGTGAGTTTCGTGCTTCGTCTCGTTTCCGCGTGACGATGTTCTGAGGTTCGCCCGCGGCGAACACTCGGATATTGTCGCGCGTGGTCGTCATCGAGCGGCTCGTCGACGAACCGGACGTCATGTTCCTCGCTCAACGCCTCGAACACATCCCGTTCCCAAGTTTCGGTCTCGAAGATCGTGACCCTCATGATTCGCTCCTTCGTCCACTCCCGGTGTGCAGGATGTACCTCGCTTCGAAGCCGGTCAGCAGGTCGATGTACTCCTCGACGAGCCGGGAGAGCAGGAACTTCCTGCGGACCACGTCTCTCGCCCTGGATCCCATCTCCGCGGCCTTCTCGGGCTCGCGGACGAGTTCCACCATGCGTTCGGCCGCCTCCTCCACCGAGCCGACGAGATAGCCCGTCTCACCGTCGTCGATCTGCTTGCGGATCCCGCCGCAGTCGCCGCCGATGACAGGTGTCCCCTTCCACATGGCCTCCGCCACCGTGAGTCCGAAACCCTCGCGGATCGACTTCTGCAGCACGACCGCCGCGCGGCACTGCAGTGCGTTGACGAGCGCCGTGTCCTGCTGGCTGAGGATGATGATGCGCTCCTCGCGCTGATCCAGGAGCGACTGATAAACCTCCTCACCCTCAGGGTCGTCGGTCGCCACATTGCCCAGCAGCACGAGTGTGGCGTCGATCTTCTCCCGGGCGATCCTGAATGCGTCGATGACGCCCTGCGGGTCCTTCCACCGGTCGAACCGGGAGATCTGCGTCACAATGGGCAGGTCGGTCGGGATGTCGTAGTGTTCGAACCGGTCGTCCTTCTCCTCCTCGGAGAGAGCGCGGTTCTTGATGGAAAACGGATCGATGGCGGGCATCGCGAAGACCTGCGGCGTTTCGAGGTCACGACGATAGTCCTCGAGGCTCAGGATCACGGCATCATAGCGTTCGACGAAGGGCCTGAGGTACTCCCAGAGCTCCTGGTGAGGATCGCGAAGCTCCAGATGGCAGCGCCAGACCCACGGCCCTCGCTTGTCGTAGTGCTCGATCATGGGAAGCGGCTGCGGATCGTGAACGATGACGAAGTCATGGTCGAGGTGGTTGCGCATCGAGTTCCCGTAGACCACGTCCTCGTAGATCTGCTTCTTCCGGTCGCTCAGATTGATGTCGGCTCCGTTGAGCGCGTTGTGCATCTTCTTGGTGATGCTGAAGAAGTCGGGCGACCCCTGGATCACGCGCCAGCCCGTGCGGATGCCCAGGCTGTTCATGAGCAGGGTGAGCGACGAGAGAAGCTCCGCGACGCCGCCTCCGTAGTACGTCGAGTTGACGTTGGCGACGTGAATGTCCCTGAGGTCCTCCGCCTTGTGTCTGATCCGGTCGACGGCCTCGGCGCCTATGAACTCCTCGTAGTCATCGATCTTCGTCAGTCTGAACTGCTTGTACACGTCGCGCTCCTCTCGCGTCGATCACGCTCCCACGACCGGCCGTGACGGTCCCTTGTCGCTTCATCACTCTCAGCTCCCGACTTCGGGCCGGGATCTCGTCGATCCGAGCTTCCCGTCGGAGTGGAACTGAAGCCACCTGACGATGTCTCGACGCCTGAAGAGCCCGGTCAACCTGCCTCCGTCGACGACGGGGAGCTGACGCACGTTTCGGGACACGAGTCGCATGAGCGCGGTCGCCGCATCGCTGTCGGACGAGACGGTCTCAAGATCGTCAAGCCGGGTCATGATGTCCCGGACATGCTTCTGCTCCCATTCGGAGCGGTCGGTCGAGCGGACGTCTCCGAGCGTGACGAGTCCCACGAGAGCCCCATCCTCGATCACGGGAAACGCGTGGTCATCCGTGCGCATGATCCAGTCGTGGACCAGTTCGTCGATCGACGTCGCAGCGGACACCGTTGGCGGGTCCTTTGCCGCCACTTCGCCGACCGAGACATGCTCGAGGATGTCGCGCACGACGACCTGCCGGTAGCTGTTGGATGCTGCCGTGTTGAGGAACCAGCCGATGAAGGCCAGCCACAGGCCGCCGAGGCCGGTGCCGAAGATCGGAACGCGGAGCCCGAAGACCATCGAGATTCCGACGACGATGAGAAGCCACGCGACAGTCTGGCCTGCCATCGCAGCGTACCTCGTGGCCCGAACGAGATCGCCCGTGATCGCCCAGATGACGGACCGCAACATCCGGCCGCCGTCGAGCGGGAAGCCGGGGACCAGGTTGAAGAAGGCCAGCAGGATGTTCACCGTCCCCAGCCACAGGAGGACCGTTGTTACCGGCGAGAGACTCTCCGCCATCTGCACGGGATCGTCGAAGGACGCGGACGCCGAACCGATCATCGCCAGAGCGA
This sequence comes from uncultured bacterium, assembly GCA_964487295.1. Classification (GTDB taxonomy): domain Bacteria; phylum Joyebacterota; class Joyebacteria; order Joyebacterales; family Joyebacteraceae; genus JAPEKQ01. The sequence continues at coordinate 4,511 of CAZAQL010000057.1, forward strand.
TCAAGTAGAGGACGGCTCCGATGAAGAGGCTCGCCAGAGGTCCGAGAACGGCCATGATAAACTCTGATCGCGGCGTGTCCGGATCCCGCTCGATGTTCGACACCCCTCCGAACAGGAAGAGCGTGATGACCTTCACGGGAACCCCGCGGGAGCGCGCGAACAGCGAGTGCGCCATCTCGTGAGCGAGGACGGCGACGAAGAAGAGAAGTACCGCGCTGACCGCGGTGACCCATGCCGTCGCGCCGCCCCAGTCCGGATGGAGTTGTCTGAACGAGGATCCCAGGCCCCAGGTCACCAGCGCGAAGATGAAGAGCCAGCTCCAGTCGATCCTGATCCGGATCCCGAAGAGACGTCCTATCCCAAATCCTCTGTTCATACCCTCGAGTTCCTTCCGTTGAGGCTTCTACCGCTCTGCGAACTCGAGCGGACACGATGCGGAGCTCCAACCCGAGAGGCCGCCCAGAATCACGGCCACGTCATCCCGTCCCTTCCTCTGCAGAAAGCTCGCGGCCACCATCGAGCGCTTGCCGGTGCCGCAGAAGATGTGAACGGGGTCCCCGCTCGGAATCTCGTCGAGCCGCTCCGGCAGCTGGGTGACGTGCACGTGCAGCGCTCCGGGAATGCGACCCTCCGCCGCCAGCTCACGCTCGCTCCGGACGTCGAGGATCGCGAGTTCACCTCCTCTGTCGAGACAACCACAGAGATCCTGGACCGTGTAGGTCGGCGTCCTCGCGCTCGCCTTGCCCGCGACGTGCCACGAGAACATGCCGCCCGACAGCGTACCGTCCAGGTCCATGAAGCCAAGCCTGACCAGCTGGCGCACCTCGCGCTCGACATCGTCGCTGTCACTCACCAGCAGGAGCGGGACCTCATACGGCAGATACCAGCCGGCGTAGCTTGACAGGCCGCCTGGCCAGATCGACTGAGCACCCGGAATGTGCGCAGCACCGAATCCGAGCTCTGTTCGCACATCCAGCACGAGCGCCTCCCTCGCCCGTTCGGCGAACTCGTCCGCCGACAGCGGCTTCGGCGCCGGGAGGTGTGGCATCGGCACCGGACCGCGGAGATTCCAGATCTCCATGAGACGGAAGTACGGAGGTCTCTCCTGAAGGACGGCCACGTTCTCGATGAACGCGTCGCGGCTCTCATGCTGGAGCTTTGGGTTGTGTGCCCGCTCGAGGCCGATGCTCGTCCAGATGCGCTCGGAGATCGTCGAGCCGCAGACAGACCCGGCGCCGTGAGCCGGGCATACGATGACGCCATCGCCGAGGGGGAGCAGCCGTTCGGTCACGGTGTCGTAAAGGAGACCCGCCATCTCCTCCACTCTGTCCTCACCAAGAAGGTCGACACGACCGAGATCGCCGGCGAAGAGTGCGTCGCCTGAGAAGACGATCCACGGCTCGCCGTCGGGATCCCTTAGCAGGTAGGCCATCATCCCGACCGTGTGGCCGGGGGCGTGGATCGCCTCGATCTTGAGCCGCCCGATCCGCCACCGCTGCCCGTCCTCGACGGGCTGGCCGTACATGTACTCGAGCTGGGCGTCGGCGTGCCAGATTTCGGCCCCGGTACGCGTCGCCAGCTCGACCGAACCCGTCAGATAGTCCTCGTGCCTGTGCGTCTCGAGGATGAGCGAAACACGCATCCCGGCCCGACGGGCGGCCTCCACGTAGATCTCACAGTCTCGCCTCGGATCGATGACGACCGCGTCCAGCCCGTCTCCCACAACGTAGGAGTAGTGGGCCAGCCCTTCCGACACCACGCGCTCGAAGATCACGTGTGTTTCCCTCCTTCAGAGACTGATGGCGGCCGCTCGTTCCTCGCCGCCTCTCTTCCTTGCACACGCTCCCGCGCAACTGCGCGGTGCTGCAGGCCGGCGCCGGTCACACGATGCGTCGCCGAGCGCTACCTGGCCGTGTAGCCGCCGTCGACGAGCATCGAATGTCCCGTCACGAACGACGCCGCCTCGGAGCAGAGCCAGATGACCGCCTCGGCGACCTCTTCGGGCTTCCCGAGACGGCCGATCGGATGCAGCCCGACCACCGAGTCGTAGAAGTCGGTCCCCTTCTTGATGCCGGCATTCTCGATCATCGGCGTCTCGATGAAGGCCGGACAGACGACGTTGACCCGAATCCCATCCTCCGCGCACTCGACCGCCGTGGTCTGCGTGATGCCGATGACACCGTGCTTCGCGGCCACATAGGCGCCGGAGTTGGCGAAGCCGACAAGGCCGAGCACCGACGCCATGTTGACGATGGCGCCGCCTCCTTGCCTGCGCATCGCGGGGATCTCGTGCTTCATACAGAGCCAGACCCCAGTCAGGTTCACGGCGAGGACGCGGTTCCAATCCTCCTCGGGGTACTTCACGGTCGTCGCCTGCGCACCCGAGATGCCGGCGTTGTTGAACGCGTAATCGAGTCGTCCGAACTGCTTGACCGTCCGACCCACCAGCCTCTCCACATCGGCGCTCTCCGCCACGTTGCAGGTTTCGAAGATCGCTGTGCCGCCGTCGCTCTCGATGAGCTCCACGGTCTTCCGACCGCCCTCCTCGTCGACGTCGGAGACCACGACGCGAGCTCCCCTGGCCGCGAAGCGTCTCGCCGTCGCGCGGCCGATGCCGGATGCCGCCCCTGTCACGATCGCCACGCGCTCATGCATCGCTGCTGCCATGTGTCCTCCTGTCCTTCCGGGCCTTCAAGTCGTCCGGCGCTCCTGTCCGCAGGATTTCTAGACGACGCGTATTTCCCTCGAGTCCTCCCAGAGACCGTGGATATTGCAGAAGGACGTAGCGAAGATCTCGCCTGGCTTCTCGGTCTTGAACTCGAACGTCACGGTGTGGTGCGTGTAGACCGTGCTCGTGTCCGCGCCCTCCGTGGAGGCGCCGTGAGCCCCGAACTCGCAGGATGCGACCTCGTACGCGAAGTCGCTCTCCTCGGGCCTGAAGTAGACCCGGATCCACCGGATGTGATGCTCCGTGGTGTTGGGGTGCGCGACCTCCTTGCCGAGTGTCACCGTCACGGGAACCATCTCCCCCGAGGGGAAGCTGTCTGGACACTCGATCGCGGGGACGTGCTTCTCCTTCTTCCAGTCATCGGTCTGATAGAGCGTTCCGATCTTGGCCATTTCTCCCTCCCCTGTCCTCTGACGTGAAACTGCGGACCCGCCGCAGAGCAATGCGAGAGCGAGGCGAGGCCTGGTGGGCACGCTTCGCCGCCTCCCCTGCGGCCGGCCTGTTGCTGGTTCTACGGCACAATGAACTCCTCGGGTCCGAACTCGACGTTGAGTTCGTTCTCGACGACCGCGGCGCCGCCCTGACGCGGGCGCCTCCAAGGTCGTGGACCGCCTCAGAACCTGAGCACGGCGGCAATCCTCTCCCCGCCCGGTACCAGTTCCTCGGGCAACACGTACACGGAACCCCCGGTCGAGAAGACTCTTACGGCGGCGAAGTCGAGGAGGTCGATGTTCTCATCATCGTCCCGGTCGTGACACTCGACGGAGACAGCTTCCGGATCGAAGACGCCCCAGGCGTGTGCCTTGGAGGCGACGAAGAGCGATCCTACTCTGGCCTCGTGAGCCGCCGGGATCGTTTCTCGGACGCCGTTCACCACCAGCTTGTTCCCCTGCCCCTCGAGCCGCGAGTAGTCCGCAAGCGCGGAACGAAGTCCCTGTTTGAAGATCGGTTCGACGAGCGGCCATGTGACATCGTGGAGATGCTCCGGTGATATCTCGTCGGGGTTGCCCTTGGCGTGCCGTTCGATCAAGTGGGGGTAGGTCTGGAGGTCCCTGTAGACCGCCTGGAGTTCATCGACGGCGACAAGCACCAGTGGAGCATGCTCGTCAGCGAGCACATCGTGGATGCCTCGATCGACCTGCGTGAGAAAGCGGACTGTGTTCGCCTCACGGTCGTCGTCACCTGCACCGTGCCCGTGGAAGACTGCGCTTCGGTCGGTGCCCTTCCCTCGCTGGGCGGTCCCTGTGTGGAACTGCAACTGCCTCTCCGGATCGTCGAACCGGAGTGCCTCTGCAAGGCTTTCGGGCGCCGAGTCGACGTTGACCTCGCTGACCGATTGTCGGCTGGCCTGGAACAGGCGGACCCGGTTCCTGGAGAACGCCAGGATGAAGTAGCGTCCGTCCATCGCCAGGAACCCGATGAGCGGCTTCAGGAGATACCTCGGACCGACGGCCGCCGTCGCCTCGAAGCGCGCAGGAAGCTTGTACGCTCTGACGCCGCTTCCGCTTGTGAAGAGAGCAAGCCCGTCGCTTCTGCTGTCCCAGAAGCCGGCGCTCTCGTGCAGCTGCCTGAGAGGGTCGATGATCGGCAGGATCTCCTTTCGCCTGTGTTCGCCCTCCTCCAGCCGCTCCTCAGCCTGCCTGATGAGATTCTTGAGGCGAATACGGTCCTGCTCGACGTCCGGAACCGTCCGGTGCATCGGCATGTAGATGGACACATGCGGACCTCCCGCTTCGCTCGCGAGCGTCTCGAGGTCTCTCCGTCTCAGCAAGTCCATGTGCTTCTCTCCCCCTCTTCTTACAGTGGTTCGGTCTTCAGTCGAGCCCATGCAGCGCACGACCGATGGCCGCATCGAAGGTCGTGTCGGTCTTGTAAGGCTCGAACTCGCCTCGTGAGGCTACGCCGCGTGTGCGGTCGAGTACGGCTCGTGACTCTGCCTCGTGCTCGGGCGACCAGGCACGCGCGCATTCGACGTTCTCACTCAGGACCTCAAGGGAGTCCATTCCGCAGATGACAGTCGCCACCGGCAGCGACCAGACGTACGACAGCGCCTCGCTGGCCGAGACGGTACCTGTCTCGAGCACATGTCCGCCGCCCAGGGGCTTCATGCCCAGAATGCCGATCCCGCGCTCGACGAGAATGGGCAGGATCTCGGCCTCGAAGCTTCGGAAGTGCGCATCCAGCACGTTGAGCGGCATCTGGACGGCGTCCCACGGGAAGCCGGTGTCCAGCATCTTCTTGAAGATCGACGGGTCCTTGTGACCGGTGAACCCGATGTAGCGGACCTTGCCGTCCTGCTTGGCTTTCCGCGCGACCTTGATACCGCCATCGATGCCGAAGATCATGTCGGGATCGTCGTTGTAGATCACCTCGTGGAACTGCCAGAGATCGATCACGTCCGTCCTGAGCCGACGGAGACTGTCCTCAAGATGCTGTTCGGCCGTCCTTGCGCTCCGTCCGTGGTGCTTCGTCATGAGAAAGACGCGCTCTCGGTAGCCGTTCTCAAGCGCGCGGCCCATCCTCTCCTCGCAGAGTCCCTCATGATACTCCCAGGCGTTATCCATGAAGGTGACGCCCATGTCGATGGCGGACCTGACGATCCGCATCGCCGTCTCGTCGTCGGATGGACCACCGATGTGCGCTCCGCCGAGTCCCAGCATGGATACGCTCTCGCCGGTGCTCCCCAGAGGTCGGGTCGGAACGAGGGGTCCGCTGTCACTCATCGCCTCTCCTCCTTCCCATGCATGGGATCATGAGGCGTCACGCCGGCGAGCCCCTCCGGTGAGGGATCTGTCCCGTCCGACGACTCGGGCGGACCCCCGTGTTCATCTGAGAGACGCTCGACGACCTCCTTGTAGCGCGTATGGATCATCTGGCGGTCGAACGCGTTGAACTCCTCGAGCATCGCGTCTCTCTCATCCTGGCCGAGGTATGTCATCGATGCCGGGAAAAACCGTGCGTCCTCCTTCTCGATGTGCTGCGGGTAGAGCGTGGCGATCTCCTTGAGGGCGGAGATGGCCATCGTCTTCGCAGTCGCATCACCGTCGGCCGCACTGACACCCGCAGCGCTGAGCTGCGTCACGACGGCGCGGGCCTTGACATGCTCGGTATTGAGCTCCTCGAGCAGCCTGGCATCCTCGTCACTCAGGTCTCGTGTCCTGAGGTCCTCGAAGAGGATGTCCTCTTCCTTGCCGTGGTGCGTCTTGTCCGCGTAGACACGCATGAAGTCCACGACCGTGCTGATGAAGGCCGGGTCGACCGCACCACCCTGCTCCAGTCGCTCAGCCTCGCTGCCGATGTGGGCTACGACGCGCTCGATGAGCCTGTGCTCTATCATGAGCGGCCCGATGGGTTGCATGATGCTCCTCCCCGTTGGTGTCGAGAGCTGCTGTTCCTGGCGGCCGCGACGCATGCGGCCGAGCCTGATACTCCCACCGTACTCGATGCCAGTGTTTCTTGCAAGGATATTTCGTCTAGAAATCGTTGTGGTGACAAAGACTCGGCCGCGACACACTCTTTCGCCGCGACTCGTTCGCTGGGTCGACGAGCGGCGTCGGGGGGATTCGGTCTTCGAGGAAGGTGTCCAACGTTGGAGGGTCTAAGGCGTTGCACTGACCGAGCCGGGGCTCTGCGCTTCGAGAAGGACCGGCTTGCTTACGATGCGAACCCGAACCTGAGGAGGAGATACCCCACGATGAGCCCCGCGATCACCTTGACGATCGTCTGAAAGAGCCCCTCGCGCACGAACCGCATGATGGCGGAGCGAACGGGCCTCCGATCCGCGTCGACCGCGATCCGCACGTCGCGTCCGATCTCCCGGACGACCCGCTCGAGCTGCTCCTTCGAGAGACCGCGCACGACCAGGTCGGAACCCGACTCCGTGTCGCTGAGACCGAGCTCAACCCCCTCTGGGAGCCTCACAAGGCCGGGGAACTGAGCGCTCGTGAGGACGCGCAGCGCCTCGACCCGGGCGTCCTCACGAGCCTCCGTCTCCTTCGCGCGGTACTTGGCCTCGGCCTTCACGCGTTTCGCCTCGGCCTTCGCGCGTTTCGCCTCGGCCCCGGCGCGCTCCACGTCGGCCTTTGCCCGGGCCTCCTCCGTCTCGCGCAGGGCTTCGGCCTTCGCCAGCTCCGCCTGCTGGCGGCGCTTCTCGTCGAGACCGCGCCGCTCCTCGGCGCGGGCGAGTTCGGCGAGTTCCTTGCGCTCCCTCCGCCGGGCGTCGCCTCCGTTCGCGCTGTCGCTCATCGTGTCATCTCCTCGTCACGTTCTCTCATGGCCGGGGCGACGCCGGAGGATCCGGTCCGTCTCGGTTCGAGATACCGGGGCCGGGGCCACGGCCTGTTTCGATGATAGAACACGCGGTCCGCCCACACCATGAACGACTGGTGAGGACCCGCAACGCCCGCGATGCTCGACATCATCCGGTGGAACCGCGTGGGAGGTTTCGTCCAGGGACAGTTGACCATGCAGAGCGAGCAGTCCGTTCCGACGGCCTGCCAGAACCGGTAGCAGCTCTCCTCGTCGAGCTTCCACTTCCGGATGCCGTTGTGCTCGACCTTGCCGCCCGCTGGAATGGCGCCCGACGGGCATTTCTCGGCGCAGAGCCTGCACCGCTCGCAGAACGACTGCACGCCGATGTCGACCGGCCCGTCGTGTGTAAGCGGCATGTCCGTCGTCACCGTCGAGAGCCTGAGCCCCATCCCCAGCGCCTTCGTGATGAGGAAGCCGGCCCGCGAGAGCTCTCCGAGGCCGCAGTCGACGGCGACGGGGACCGAGAGCACACGGTAGTTGTAGACGTGGTGGGCCCGGGCCGAGTAGCCGAGCCGCCGGATGAAGTCCGCCACGGTGACGGCGACCCACGCGCCGCGACCGTAGCCCTCCGCCGTAGCCACGATCGTGGGGACGTCGGGAGCGCTCTGGATGAGCCGGTAGTCCATCTGCACACCGAATGAGACAGCATTCGCATGACGCGACAGATCGACGGGGGCGCCGAGCGAGGCGCGGTCGCCGGGCTCGCCAAGCGCCCGACCGACGTGCGAGTAGACCCACTCCTGTCTGAGCGGACCGACGCCGACGAGATCCGCGCCCATGAGCCGCGCGAACGCCTTGACCTTCTCGGCCCCACGCTCAGGTGACAGCCGCGCGCGCTCCGGGGACGGATCGCCGTCGACGATGGACTCCGACGCGAGACGCTCCGCCGCCGCGAACGGAACCTGATGGAAGGGAGCATCGACGCCCGAGGTCGAGCCGAGGGCGTAGTTCCGAGCGATCTCCGTGTCGTACTCGAGATGCTCGGGATGACGCGAGTAGTGGTCGCGGGCCGCCTCGCTCTCGAGCCCGTGACGGAGGTGGAGGTCGGCGCGCGCGAAGAGAACGTCGCGCTCGTCGACACGGCGGGCGGCGCCGACGCGGTCGCGCTCGTAGGTCGGCTGCTCCGGTCTTCCTGTACGCTCGAGAAGCCGGCGAAGCCACATGGTGACTCCTACTGCGGGGTGACGAGTTCGATGAGCCGGCGGCCGATGTCCGTGTTGTTCATCGTGCCCGCGAAGCGCGCGCTTCCGGGCCCGAACGCGAAGACGGGCACCATCGTTGCCGTATGCGTGTCGGAACCCCAACTGACCTCAGTGACCTCGCGCGCGCTCACCGAGCCGTCGGTCAGCGAGAGCCCGCCGCACTCGTGGTCGGCGGTCACGATGACCAGAGTGCGCCCGTCGCGCTCGGCGAAGTCGAGAGCCGCCGCGACCGCGGCGTCGAAGTCGGTCATCTCAGCCAGAAGCCACTCCTGGTCGTTCTCGTGGCCGGCCCAGTCGATCTGGGAGCCCTCGACCATGAGGAAGAACCCGTCCCGGTTGCGGCCCAGAACCTCGATAGCCTTCGCCGTCATGACGGACAGGGGCGGCGTCCGTTCGGGCGCCGCAGGCATGTGCCCGGGCGCGAGCAGAGCGACGAGCCCGTCGACCTCTCCGGTGTTCAGGAGTTCGCCCGCGGTACGGACCACGGTCACCCGCTCCCCGACCTCGTTGAGCAGGTCCCGCCCGTCGCGCCTGCGTCCACCGGACTCGCCGAGCGGCAGGAAGTACCCCGCGCCGCCGCCGATGAGCACGTCGACCCCGCTCTCGATCATCTGGGACGCGATCTCGAGTTCCTTGTCGCGGTCGTCTACGTGCGAGGCGAACACGGCCGGCGTAGCGTGCGTGATGCTGCTCGTCGAGATCAGGCCCGTCGCCATGCCTCGCCCCTCGGCGACCTCGAGAACGGTCGGCACCGAACGGTAGTCCGGGGTCATCGAGATCTTGCCGTTGTGCGTCCTCTCCCCCGTCGCCAGCGCGGTCCCGCTCGCCGCCGAATCGGTGATGAACGCGCCTGTCGGGAAGGTCGTCTGCAGGCCCACGACGGGCATCCGCTCCATCGCCAGCTCTCCCAGGTCGACCTTGGCGGCTGTGATGTGCGTGAGCCCCATGCCGTCACCGATGAGGAAAATGACGTTGCGTGGCGTTGAGTCGGTCGCGGCGCATCCGGCCAGGACCAGCAGACCGAGGAGACAGACGACCGCCAGTGCCCGGCGCGGCGGCCGATGGCCCGCGCTCATCCTCAGAGTATCTTCCATGAGTGTCTCTCCAGCATTCCCGTTGAGGTCGGTACCCATTGAGAGAGCCTACGATGCGTGAGGGCGACGGGCAAGCCCGGATGGCACCTCAGAGAGTGAGCTCGAAGAACGTGGCGCCGGGAATCGGGTTCGGACGGTAGGGCGGGATCTCACGAAAGCCCAGCGAGCGGTAGAGGGCGATGGCTCGCGTCATCGTGTCGATGGTGTCGAGCCGCATCCTCTCGTAGCCCAGACGGCGGGCCTCTGCGATGATCGCCGAGGCAAGCGAGCGCCCGAGACCTCGCCGGCGATGTTCGGGGCGGACGTACATCCGCTTGAGCTCGCAGCATCGCTCGCCGAGGTCGCGCAGGGCGATGCACGCGACCGGTCCGCCCCCAACCTCCCCGAGAAGGAGAGCCCCGCCGGGCGGGGCGTAGTCTCCGGGAAGTGTCCTGAGCTCCTCGTCGAAGCCCTGGAAGTCGAGCTCGAAGCCGAGCGACGCGGCGTACTCGGTGAAGAGCTCCCGCACGAGCGGAACGTCGAGGGCCGTGGCCGGCCGGACCGTCACGCCGCTGTCCCTCGGCCGCGTTCCGGGCAATCCGCACCTCCCCTGCTACGGCTGCGCGTCCTCGTAGTAGCGGAGCGCTTCCGACATGTGCCCCTGGATCTCCTCGATGCGCGTCTCCGGCGCCGGGTGGGTCGAGAGGAACTCGGGAGGCCTCGCTCCGCCGGCGCTGCTCATCCTCGTCCAGAAGGGCACGGCCGCACGCGGGTCGTAGCCCGCCTGAGCCATCAGAATGAGCCCGATGCGGTCGGCCTCCTTCTCGTGCGTCCGGCTGTAGGGCAGGATGACGCCGAGCTGAGCGCCCATGCCGTACGCGAGCATGAGCCACCCCTGCGTCTCGGCCGGCTTCTCCTCGATCGCGCGAGCCAGTGCCATGCCTCCGAGCTCGGCGAGCAGGATCTGACTCATCCGCTCCGACGCGTGTCTCGCGAGCGCGTGCGCGACCTCGTGTCCCACGACGACGGCGAGCCCCTCCTCGTCCTCCGCGACAGGCAGGAGTCCCGAGTACACGACGATCTTCCCGCCCGGCATACAGAACGCATTCACGGTCTCATCATCGTCAACGACCGTGAAACGCCAGTCGTAGAAGCGAAGGTCCTCCTCCATGTCGAGGTCCGTCAGAAACCGCTCTGCCGACGCCGCGACCCGCTCCCCGACACGCGCAACGAGCCCGTTGGCCTGGTCGTCCTTGGAAACCGCCACGGTGCCAAGGAAATCCTCGTAGTTCTCCGCCGCCGCGGTCACCATGTCGGCCTCGGGAACGAGCGTGAGCTGCGCCCGTCCCGTCATCGGGACGGTCGCGCAGCCGGACGCCAGAAGCGAGCATAGAACGAGGATCGAGAGCGCGCGGAGCTTCATGAGCCGTCCCCCTGTCCCGGATGCCGGTTGCCGGCACTGACCGCTTCCCGGCCCCTGGCGATGACGTAGGCGATGAGCGCGAAGAGAAAGAAGATGAGGAGCATCCACGCGACGCTCTGAAGCGACTCGATGATCGTCCGGTAGATCTCGAGGGTCCACCGGCTCCCGGTCAGGACAATGGCCTGCGCCTCCACCTCGCGCGGCGTGATGTACTTCTCGAGCTCCCAGATGCGGACGCCGCCGGATACGCCCACGACGTAGATGGCGAACTTGAGGTAGCGGGCCCAGGCCGAGGCGATCTCGTCAGCGACGATCCGCCCGAGAATGGTGTTGATCGAGCGGTCGAAGATGCGCACCACGATGAACGAGCTCAGCACGGCGACCGCGAACGTCACGAGCAGCAGTGTCACGAACATGACCGACCCCCCTTGGTGGACGCGTCCACGTCCTCCATCTCACGGAAGAGGAACCAGCTCCCGGCACGGCCGCGGGGACCCCGCGGCGCGCGGTCGTAGTACAGCTCGAATAACCGTCCGGCACGCGTCCGGACGAGGAAGTGGTCCCGCCCGACACCCCAGGATCCCGAGCGCGCCGCCGCGGCCGCGTGCGAAGGCCGCATGTTGTGCTCCATCCGCCCGCGGCGGCGGTAGTCGTGCCACTCACGCAGAAGCTCGGCGACCTCGTGCCTCTCGCCTCGCCACACGAATGAGTCCGGGCACCCCAGTCGCTTGTCGGGCCCCCGCCGCTCTTCGTGAAACGGCTCGACCGGCTCACCGATGAACCGCACGGGGCTCACTCGCCTCACCGCAGACATGTCGCTCTCCTGTGGAAGACGAAACGGGCGCGCATCGGGCGCGCCCGCTCCGGGGATGGGTGCGCGCGTGAGACCCGGCTACTCGAGCCGGATGACGAAGCGGTCGAGCCCCTCGACGCGGCCATCGCGCTCGACAGGGAACTCCGACTTCTCGAGAACGCCGAGGAACTGGGTGTTGCCGGGCATGACGCGGCTCTCGAACGCCTTGACCCCGGAAAGCTGCGCGATGCGCGCCAGGTGCTTGAGGAGCCCGGAGCCGATCCCGCGCCCCTGATAGACGTCCTCGACGGCGAACGCGAGCTGAGCGCAGGGCGGATCGGAATCCGGGATCCGGCAGTAGCGCCCGACGCCGACGATGCGCTCGTTGTCGCCGCTGCCGGTGACTGCGACCAGAGCAACCCGATCCTCGAAATCGAGATCAGTGTACTGCGTCAGCTCGTCCTGCGTCAGATCGGTCTTGGGTTCGTGGAAGCGGAAGTAGATCGAGCGTCGCGTGAGACTGTTGAACAGGCCGAGGATCCGGTCGCGGTCGTCGGGTCGGATGGCCCTGACCTGGATCGTCCCGACATCCGAGAGCGGAACGACGGCCTGGTAGTGCCTGAGCTCCATGAAGATGACTCCTTCGGTCAAAGGCATGCTGTCGCATGAGCCCGGCGCGGCCCGGAGGGGTCGCACACTGCAGCGACCATCATACCTGATGACGGCGACGAGTGCGAGCCGTATCGGTCCCGGCGCTAGAGCTCCTGGATGAAGCTCTCGAGCAGCGCTTCGTCCGGTTCCAGGTGTTCACCATCTCCTTGCGGGAGCCTCGCTCGCCGCTAGGCCAGTGCCTCCGTGCACTCCGCGAGGAGCTCGAGCCCTCGCATCTCGGCTCCTCGAGCCCTCTCGAGACGCGCGGCCGCCGCGGCGGCCCGCTCCGGGTCGCGCGCGCTCGCCTCACGCTGCCTCTCATCCACGTCGACGAACGGATAGAGCTCCGAGACCCCGGCGAGCTCGCACGACACTGTCCGATACTCGTTCGCAGCCGCCTCCAGGAGCTCTCGCGCGGAGCCTCCGACGCGCTCCCCGGCCTCCCTGAGAAACGCCGCCGCGTGCCGCCGGCAGCTCTCCCAGACGGCCGCGTTGTACGCCGCGCCCGTGCCGTCCGCGGAACCGCCCTTGAGTGCGCCTGTCCACACGTCGTACGCCGCGGGCCCCATCGTG
>CAZAQL010000058.1:0-17111 GCA_964487295.1 uncultured bacterium
CCGGACCTAAGGTCCGACCACATCCGCCTCAACATGTGCGATCTTGATGATACTATCGAACGAGGATCATCTTGTGCGTCTCCTCGAGCTCGCCCGAGGAGAGTCGGTACAGGTAGACGCCCGCCGCCACATCGCCACCACTCTCGTCGCGCCCGTCCCAGGAGATCGTGTGCCGGCCCGCTCCGAGGTTCTCGCTGACGAGCGTCCTGATGAGCCGCCCCTGGATGCCGTATACGGCCAGGGTCACGGGAGCCGGCGTCGACAGGCTGAACGAGATCGTCGTCGACAGCGTGAAGGGGTTCGGATTGTTCTGATCGAGCTGGATCAGCGAACGTGCGGTCTCGTCCGACGGAACGTCGGTTCCGGTCGACACGACGCCGGACGCCACGCTGACGTCGTCGACGTAGACGCCCTCGGCGATGTCGCTCTCGTCGCTCACGAAGAGGAAGCGGACGCGGACCGTGTCTCCGGTTGACCCGGCGAGCGGATAGGCGTACTCCATCCACTCGTTGCCGATCGAACCAAGCGTCCCGAGCGCGCCGCCGCTGCCGATGAAGTCGAGCGTGTCCACGCTCCCGTCGTTCGACACAAGGTGCACGTAGAGCCCGTCGACCCCGTAGATCGTCACGTCGTACCAGCACCAGAAGGAGAGCTGCATCTCCTCCCCGAGTACGAACTCGGGCGAGTCAAGGAACGCCGCCATGTCGTTCGCGTACTGCCAGCTTACCTCCTGTCCGCAATACCAGCTCGTGCTGCCCGAGTGGGCGCGCTGGTCCGTCTGCTTCCAGAGGTCGTTCGAGCCTCCGTGCGACCAGCCTATCGCGGGGCCTTCGAAGTCGGTCGAGAAGCCGGTGGTGCCGACGGAGATCGCGAACGCGCTCGTGTCCGTCAGCCCGTCGACGGTGGTCGTGGCGAGTGAGAAGCCGGGGAAGCTCGGCGACGGCGTCGAGGGTGGCAGGAGAATCTCGAAGATGGCCTGCCGTGAGGCCCCCGGATCGAGCGATGCAAGAGAGGCCTGTCCCCCGACGACGACGGCCCAGGGGTCATCGGTCGTCAGGAGCGCCTCGGGGTCGAACGCGACGGCGTCGCCATCATTGCTGATCTCGATCATCAGGCGGATGCTCTCACCCGGCTCCGGGACGCCATCGCCGTCGCCGGACGCGAGGTCGTCGACCGTGTAGGAGGAGACGCTCAGCACCGGCGCGACGACGCGCACGGGCAGGGGGATCTGCCAGGACCGGCCCGGGCCGTCGGATTGCACGGTCGCCTCGAGCATCGCGATGTGGTCGTTGGGACACTCGGCGTCGATCACGATCGTGAACGGGGACGCCGGCTCGGCGTTGGTCCCGCCGTCGATCGAGCCGTAGGACGTCGAGGCGGCCACGATGTCGACCCACTGGTCGTCACCGGACAGGAGCGCTGTGACCGTCTCGGCCGTTTCGGAGCCGATGTTGGCGAGCGTGAGCGACAGATCGACCGTCTCTCCAGGGCCGGGCTCACCGTCCGCGTTCCCGTCGCTGTCGTCGTACACGACCCCGGCGGCGGCAAGTGAGGCGCCGGGCGCGCCAACGGAGATCAGCCCCTCGTAGGGGCGGCAGTTCGTCTGCGTGACCGTGACGGCCACCTGGTGGGGCGATCCCGTCGTGACCTGGAAGGAGACGACCCCGTCGGGACCCGTCCTCATACGCTCGTACAGGTCGGACCCGTTGGACAGACAGACAAGTGCCCCTTCCTCGGCGCCGGCGTCGGTCCAGACGACCACGCGCACCGGTGCGCCGTCTGAGGAGATGGACTCCGGGTGCGCAATGCTGAGTTCGGCCGGTTCGTCGGTCCAGACCGGAAGCTCCGGATCGCCGAGCAGATTGAGCTCGTACTGGTGCCAGCGGTACACGTTCTCGCTCTGGGAGAGCGGCGCGAAGCAGGCCTTCGCGGTGGCGAGCGCCACGCCGGCGCGATCGTCTCCGCCGAGGAAAAGGCGACGATAGAACTCCGCCATGAAGCGATCCGAGTACCCGTAGCCGGGATTCCCCGGAGAGCCCCAGCCGTACCGGCTGTTGCCGATAAAGGCAACGGCTCCTCCGACGGGATTCTCCAGGAGACGCTCGGCGACGCAGTCGCGGTCAATGGAGGCCGGCCAGCATCCGATCGAGTAGACCAGCGGGTGACCGGTCGCGTTCGTGAGGGCGGATGCGTCGGCGCGGTCGAGATATCCGTCACCGCAGCCGAGCACCGTGTGCCAGGCGTGTCCGTCGTGGAGGACGTGGCCCTTGCCCTCGTTGATGGAGGCGATGACGCTCTCACGTGACTCGTTGCCCCGGGATTCGTACTGCTTCTCGATCGGATCGTAGCGGGACGGCACGGACTCGCTGTCGATCATGTTGAGCGCGATCCCGGAGTCCGTGTACGGATCGGACCAGAGGATCTCCCCCGCCATGAGCATGTCCAGCTGGTATTCGCTCGTCTCCGCCCGCTCGTACGCCAGCGTCTTCGCCACGAACGCCTGCGCCTCGGCGGAGTGTTCGACCGACGCGCGTCCGACGATCACGTCCGGGATCAGGTCGACCCCGTCCTCGAGCTCGCCGTAGACGTCGTCACCGTCGGCGTTCCAGTCTCCGTCCAGGTCCGCGTAGTAGAGGTCGCACGGGATGTCGTTGTCCTCCGGCTGGTAGTTCGCCTCGCAGTCCATCGCGAAGGTGAGCCGGGTCGGCACGACACCGGTGTCGCCGCCGAGAAGAACCCAGGTCGTCCCCCATGCGTCGTGCGCGTCGGAGATGAACGCCCTGATCCGGGCCTGTTCATCCCCCTCAGTGTACGCGGCACTGATCCAGTCCGTCGTGACGATCTCCGCCGGGATGCCCTTACGGGTCTTCCAGTCGGCGAGCGGCTGGAAGTCGGCGGCGAGCTCAGCACCCGTGACGATGACATACTCGATGTCCGCCGGGTCGAGCCTCGTTCCGCCGGCGCTCAGAGTTCGACCCGAGGGGTTGAGCTCCGAGGGGTTGGCAGTCGCGGATGCCAGCATCCGGGCGGCTCCGCCCGCCCCCTCCGGGCGACCGGGAGCTGCATCCCGTACGTCGTATGCGACCGAGAGCGTGATGCTCTTGAAGAAGCGGAGATGGCCACGGTCCGGAAGAAACTGCACTGGATGGACGAGCACGCCGACGACCACGTTCGCTCCGAGGGTGGTCGTCGATGCCAGCCTGACGATCTCAGCCGGGTACGGCTCTGAGCCCCCGTAGACGTCGTCACGCGGCGCAACGGTCCCTCGCGTCGGGAACACGTGTCCGGGGATCGGGAGGATCCGGGGTGGCTGCGCCGGGAACGGCCGGTGAGGCACCGCGATCTGGGTGCTCTGGGTGTTCGTGACCTCGACGCCCAGGACGACCGCGCCGGGCGGAAGCAGCAGCTGGAGGGGTACGAGCGGAAGCGCCGGGGTTCCGGGCTCGTTGGTCAGCAGGTGAGTTCCCAGTCTGATGTGGTCGAAGCCGTCGCGGGTCTCGATGAGGAGTTCGCGTTGATCGAACGTCAGCGTGTGTTCAACGGTCTCCGCAAGAGCCCCCGAGAGAAGGAGCGCCGTTACGATGAGGGTGATGCATGGAAGGACGTGCTCGTGCCTCATGGATCCCGGCTCCTCTCACCGCGCGGCCATCGAGGCCGCGCGGTCACACCGTGACCGGAGCGAACCACACACTCCAGCATGGACCCGACGGCCTGAAGTGTCAAGCTCCGAGGCGGCCGGGCTCGCACCTGAGGGTGCAGGAAGAGAAAGCCCTAACCTGCTGCCCGTGAATCAGTTGCGGCTCACCAAACGAACGAAGGCAGGGCTCAAGTCCCTGCCTTCGTGAATGTTCTGGTGCCCGGAGCGAGACTCGAACTCGCACAGGCATACGCCCACCACCCCCTCAAGATGGCGTGTCTACCAGTTCCACCATCCGGGCACGTCGCCGCCGTGGACGTGCGTCCCCGCGGCAACGGATATTCTAGTCGCCGGACTCCTCCGTGGCAACCGGATTCTCGGTCGCGGCCGGAGGCGCCCCGGCATCCTCCGCTCCGCCGGGAAGCTGCATCCCGGTGACCGGATTCTCCTGCTGATCGACCTCGCTCGCGGCGCTCCCGGATGTCGGGGCCTGCTGACCCATGCCACCCATGACCGGTTCCACGTTCCTCGCCCGAATGACGAACGCGAGCGAGAGCGACGTGATCATGAACACGACGGCCAGATAGCGGGTCGCCTTGGTCAGGAAGGTCGCCGCCGTCTGTCCTCCGAAGACCGCGCCGGCACCGCCACCGCCGCCGAAGGCTCCGGCGAGGCCGCCGCCCTTGCCCGACTGCAGCAGGACCGTGACGATGAGAGCCAGCGACACGAGTATGTGGATTCCCAGCACGACTCCGTACAGCATTGGGTCCTCCCGAAGCTCCGTTCCCGGGCCCGTCTAGGGCGCGGCTCTGATGATCTCGGCGAAGCTCTCAGCGTCGAGGCTCGCTCCGCCGACCAGAACGCCGTCGATGTCGCTCTGCGACATGAGCGTTCGAGCGTTGTCAGGCTTGACGCTGCCGCCGTAGAGGATTCTCACCTCGTCGGCCGCAGAGCCTCCAAATATACCACGCAGCTTGGCGCGAAGCAAGAGGTGGACGTCGTTGGCCGTCTCGGGAGAGGCGGTCCTGCCCGTTCCGATGGCCCATACCGGCTCGTAGGCCAGCACGAGACGGCCCGAGTGATCCGGGGCTATCCCGTCGAGGGCCGTCTCGACCTGACGCCCGACGACATCCTCGGTCATGCCCCCCTCCCGGTCCTCGAGCGTCTCCCCGACACAGACCACCGGCGTCAGGGAGCTTGCGAGCACCGCGCGCAGCTTGCGAGCGACCATCTCGTCAGTCTCACCGAAGATCGCGCGGCGCTCCGAGTGTCCGATGAGCGTGTGCGTCACACCCGCCGACTCCAGCATGTCCGTCGAGACCTCGCCGGTGAAGGCGCCGCTTCGTTCCCAGAAGACGTTCTGGGCACCCACGGCGACGCCGCTGCCGCGGGCCGCCTCAACCGCCTCGCAGAGGGCCAGCGCCGGTGGGCAGATCAGGATCTCCGCCCGGGTGTCGATGCCCGCGATCCTGTTCCTGAGCGCGATGAAGAAGCGGCGCGTCTCCGCCGGCGTCTTGTTGAGCTTCCAGTTGCCCGCCACGATCGGTGTTCGTCTCACGTCGGCTCCTCTCATCAGGCCGCGTCGCTGAGCGCGGCGACGGCCGGAAGCGTCTCTCCCTCGAGGAAGGCCAGCGAGGCTCCGCCTCCGGTCGAGACGTGGGTCACGCGGCCGTCCAGTCCGGCGCGGACGAGGGCCGCGGCGGAGTCGCCTCCCCCGACGATGCTGACGGCGCCGCCCTCGGTGGCTGCGGCGACAGCCTGCGCGACGGCGATCGTCCCGGCGTCGAACGGCGGGATCTCGAAGACGCCGAGAGGGCCGTTCCAGACGATCGTCCGCGCCTGCGCGATGTGAGCGGAGAAGGACTCGATCGTCTCCGGCCCGATGTCGACGCCGCGCCAGCCGGGATCGATCGCGCTGGCGTCCACGGTCCGCGAGACGCTCCCCTCCGCGATCTCCTCGGTGACCACGACGTCGGAAGGCAGGACCAGCTGCGTGGAGGACTCCTTCGCGGAGGCCAGGATCGACGCCGCGGTGTCGAGCAGGTCCTCCTCCACGAGCGAATCTCCGATCGTCCCGCCCTGGGCTCGGAGGAAGGTGAAGGCCATGCCGCCGCCGATCAGGAAGACGTCGACTGTCGGCATGAGGTTCTCGATCACGCCCAGCTTGTCCGATACCTTGGCGCCCCCGAGGATCGCGACGTAGGGCGATTCCGGCGAGTCGGTGGCGCGGCCGAGGTTCAGAAGCTCGTTCTCCATGAGGAATCCCATCGCACGAGCCTCGATCGAGCCGGCCACGCCCACGGTGGATGCGTGCGCACGGTGGGCGGTTCCGAAAGCGTCGTTGACGTAGATGTCTCCCATGCGCGCGAGACGTCTTGCGAAATCGCTCTCGTTTTTCGTCTCCCCTTCGTGGAAGCGGAGGTTCTCGAGCAGCACGATGTCACCCTCGTGCATCCGGGCAACGACGCCCTCCGTGCTGTCGCCGACGCAGTCGGGCGCCATCGTGACGCCTCGCCCGAGAAGCTGGGAGAGCCGCTCGGCGGCGGGGCGCAGCGTCAGCTCCGGAACGTGCTTGCCCTTCGGGCGGCCCAGATGCGACATGAGCACCGCCTTGCCTCCGTGTTCGATGATGTACTCGATCGTCGGGATCGCCCGGCGGATGCGCGTGTCGTCCGCCACGCGGCCGTCATCGGAGAGCGGAACGTTGAAGTCCACGCGCGTGAGCACGCGCTTGCCACGCACGTCGACGCCCCGAATGCTCATCTTGCCCATATCAGACTCCCTGCGTTCCGTTCCAGTGTGGAGAGGACGCGGCGCGGCTTCTCCGGGCAGGCTCGCTTCCGCCTGCGTCCTGCCTGCGGTTCCGCGCCGAAGCGCGGAACCGCCAGGCTGACGCGGCTCCGCCGCGTCAGCCGTTCGCCACCAGGTCCATCATGTCGACCATGCGGGAGGCGTAACCGGCCTCGTTGTCGTACCAGCCGAGGATCTTCACGAGCGTGCCCTGCATGACCGTCGTCAGGCCGCTGTCGAAGATGCAGCTGTGACGGTTCCCGACGATGTCGATCGAGACGAGCGGTTCGTCGGAGTACTGCAGGTAACGGCTCAGCGGTCCGTCGTCGGCGGCCTTGCGGAACGCGTCATTGACGGCCTCGACGCTCGCGTCCTTCTCCACCTCGAGCACGAAGTCCACCAGCGACCCGTCGGGAGTCGGAACGCGGACGGCCATGCCGTCGAGCTTGCCCTTGAGTTCGGGCATCACGCCGGTGATGGCCTTGGCCGCGCCCGTCGTCGTCGGGATCATGCTGACCGCGGCCGCTCTGGCGCGTCTCAGGTCCTTGTGCGGAGAATCGAGGATCCGCTGGTCGTTCGTATAGGCGTGGATGGTCGTCATGATGCCGCGCTTCACGCCGAAGTTGTCGTGGATGACCTTGACCATCGGAGCGGCGCAGTTCGTGGTGCACGAGGCGGTCGAGATGATGTGGTGGTCGGCCTGGACGTAGTCGCCGTCGTTGACCCCCATGACGATGGAGATGTCGACGTCCTTGCCCGGCGCCGAGATCATGACCTTGCGGGCTCCGGCCGAGACATGCTTCGATGCGGCCTCTCGCGTGCGGAACTTGCCGGTCGACTCGATGACCACGTCAACGCCCAGGTCTCCCCAAGGCAGCGCCGAGGGGTCCTTCTCCGAGAAGACGCGAACGCGCTTCCCGTCGACCGTGATCGACTCGTCATCGTGCGAGATCTCACCGTCGAACCGCCCGTGGACGGAGTCGTACTTGAACAGGTGCGCCAGCGTCGCGGCGTCCGTCAGATCGTTGATCGCGACGATCTCGAAGTCCGAGTCCAGACGCGCGTACCGCAGGACGAGCCGGCCGATGCGGCCGAAACCGTTGATCGCGTACTTCAGAGCCATGCGTTCCTCCTATGCTTTGCCTGACGAGCCGAACAGGTCCATCTTCGCCTTGATGACGTCGGCCATGCCCTCGCGGGCGGCCGCCATGATCTTCCGTGGATCGAACACCTTTGGGCTCTCCTGAAGGATCTGCCTGACGTGGCCCGTGAATGCGAGCCTGAGATCCGTGTCGATGTTGACCTTGGCCGCGCCCCGCGCGACGGCCGCCCTGATGCTCTCGGGCGGGACCCCCCTGGCGCCCGGCAGGTCGGCCCCGTAGCGGCGCGCCAGCTCGAGCACCTCCGGCGGCACGGCCGATGCGCCGTGCAGAACGAGGGGGATGCTGACGTTCTCGGCGATGCGCTCCAGCCGCTCGATGTCCAGCCGAGGCTCACCCGAGAATTTGTACGCGCCGTGCGACGTGCCGATGGCGACCGCGAGTGAGTCCACCCCGGTGAGCTCGACGAACCGCGCGGCGTCGTCCGGATCGGTCATCGAGGCGTCCTTCGCGTCGACCGAGATCTCGTCCTCGATGCCTTCCAGGCGCCCGAGCTCCGCCTCCACGCTGACGCCCCGCGGATGAGCCAACTCCACGACGGCCTTCGTGACGGCGACGTTCTCGTCGAACGGATGGTGCGACCCATCGACCATGACGGACGTCCAGCCGTGCTCGATGCACGCTCTGATGACGTCCATGTCGGTGCCGTGGTCGAGGTGCAGCGAGGCCGGAACGCCGGTGTCGCGTGCCATGTTCTCGACCATGTCGTGGATGTTGTCGTAGCCGGCGTAGGCGATGGCGGACTGCGACGTCGCGATGATGACGGGCGAGCGCTTCTCCGCCGCCGCTTCGAAGATGGCGGCCGTGATCTCGAGATTGCTCGTGTTGAACCCCCCGACAGCGTAGCCGTCCCGTCGAGCGGGTACCATCAGGTCGTTGTTCGTGACTAGCGTCATGCTCTCTCCTGATGTTGCGGTGTCCCGATGTCGTCTCCCCGCTACCCGAAGAAGGTGCGGGCGACCTCGTAGAGCTCCGAGTCGACTCGCTTGAGGCACTCCGTGGCATGGGACATCTCCACAGGGATGATGCGGTCGCCCTGGAGACTGACCATCTTGCCGAACTGGTCGGCGTGCACGAGGTCGGCAGCCATCACGCCGAAGCGCGTGCCCAGCACCCTGTCGAACGCCGTCGGTGTTCCGCCGCGCTGCGTGTAACCGAGAACCGTGACGCGCGTCTCGAAGCCCGTCCCCTTCTCAACGGCCTGTGCGAGCTTGTTGCCGATGCCGCCGAGTCGGACGTGGCCGAAGGCGTCCGTGTCCTGCTCCGCGAGGACGAGCTCGCCGCCGTCCCTGTCCTTCTCCACCGGGTACTCGGCGCCCTCCGCGACGACGATGATGCTGAAGTTCTTGCCGCGGCCATGGCGCTTCATGATGACCTCGCAGACCTCATCGACGGTGAACGGGACCTCGGGGATGAGTATGAGGTCGGCGCCGCCGGCGATGCCCGCTTTCACCGCGATCCAGCCGGTGTGCCGGCCCATGACCTCGACGACGACGACGCGGTTGTGCGACTCGGCCGTCGTATGGAGCCGGTCGATGGCCTCCGTCGCGATGTGAACGGCCGTGTCGAAGCCGAAGGTGAAGTCCGTGCCGTTGATGTCGTTGTCGATGGTCTTCGGAACCCCCACGACCCGGAGTCCGTCCTCGAAGAGCCTGGCCGCGACCCCCAGCGTGTCCTCGCCGCCCACGGCGACCAGACCGTCAAGTGAGAGCTTCTCGAACGTCTCCTTCACACGCTCGATGCCCCGCTCCTCGCGGGTCACATTCGTCCGCGATGTGCCGAGGATGGTCCCTCCGCGCGGGAGAATGCCCGATACCTCGTCGATCCCGAGTGGTATGTAGGTCCCGTCGAGCATCCCTGCCCAGCCGTACCTGAAGCCCAGAACCTCTCCGCCGTACTTGCCGATCGTGCGCCGGACCACCGCCCGGATGACCGCGTTCAGTCCCGGACAGTCCCCTCCTCCCGTCAGTATGCCGACTCGCATGCGCTCCTCCGAGGCGTGGTGTGTCGTGCGGATATCGCCGTTCGAACTCATCATACTACGCACGCGCCCACCGGGTGTCAACTCCATTCCCTGAGCAAGTGCCCTAAGCTAGGGCCGTTCCCTGGTTCCCGCGACCGCAGCGGCGAGGCGGACCTCGACGCCGCCCCGGCGCAGGGCGTCCGCGGCCGACGAGAGCGTCGCCCCGGTCGTGATGACGTCGTCGATCAGGACGAGGGAGCGCTCTGGGTCGGGACGCGCGCGGCACCGGAAGCACCCCTCAACGTTGCGGCGTCTCTCCCTGCTTCCAAGTCCGGTCTGGGGGGTGGTCGGGCGCACGCGGCAAAGCAGTCCCGCGTCGACCTCGCATCCGAGCATGTCGGCAAGCGCGCTGCCAAGCAGGATGGTCTGGTCGTATCCGCGCTCTCGCCGCCGGGCCGCGTGAACGGGCACCGGAACGAGCAGCAGGCGTTCGAGCTCCGAGTGGGGCAGCGCGTCGATCAAGAGAGACGCGAGCGGCCGGGCGAGGATGGCCGCCACGTCGGTGCGCGCCTCGAACTTGAGCGCGTGCACGAGCGTCCGGACGACGCCCCGGAAGACGGTCGCGCTGAGAGCCCAAGGCGGTCTGCCGGGCCGTTGATCAGGCGGACCCGCGGGCGGGAGCGCGACGGCGGCCGGCGCACACCTGACCGAGCGGCGGCAGCTCGGACAGAGCGCGCGCGCCGGGCGCTGGAGAGCCGCACCGCAGTGGAGACACCCGTCGGGAACGGCGAAGTCGAGGAGCGCCGCTGCGGCGGCGCGCGTGCCGGTCAGAAGGCCGCGGACGTGCCGGTGGTCTCCCACGTGTTCTCCGTCTCAGTGGGGCGTTCCGGGGGACCGACGTCGCGAGAGCAGTACGAGCGCGACAACGGAGACGAGCGCCAGGACGAGACCGATCAGCTGGTTGCTCGTCAGGCTCAGGCTCGCGCTCTCGACGGCCATCGAGGTCGACTCGTAGTAGCGCAGCGGATCGACCAGGAACCGCGTCAGCGAGAGCAGGAGCACGAAGACCCAGAGCAGGAAGCCCGGGAATCGCCTCCGGCGGTCGAGCAGCAGCAGCAGGCCGAGCACAGCGAAGGCGGCGGCGGACTCGTAGAGCTGTGTCGGATGAATGAGGATCTCGTGATAGTGCGTCCCGGCGCCTGACCCGGGCGGGAATGTGACGCCCCACGGGACCGCACAGGGTTGACCGAAGCAGCACCCGTTGAGGAAGCAGCCGATCCTCCCCAGCCCGATGCCGAGGGCTAGCGAGGGCGCCACGATGTCGGCTCCAACCCACGCGTCGACCCTGCGGCGCGAGAAGAAGAGGAGGCCACAGAGAATGCCGGCGATGAGGCCGCCGTAGAGCGCGAGCCCGCCGTCCCAGACCTTGAGCGCGCGCAGCGGATCGTTGGCGTAGTACTCCCAGTGAACGATCACGTAGGTCAGTCTCGCGCCGAGGATCGAGGCTATGATCACGAAGAACGAAAGGTCGATGATGGTGTCGGGATCGACGCCCCTGGCCGGCGCGCGCCGCCGTGCGAGCCAGATGGCGGCCGCGAAGGCGATCGCCACCATGACGCCGTAGCTGCGGATCGGCAGGGAGCCTATGTGGAAGAGGACCGGATGCACGTCAGTACTCCATTCTCCTGAGGCCCATCCCGAGCACGATCCCGATGGAGGCCATCGTGACGAGCAGCGAGGATCCGCCGTAGCTCAGAAGCGGCAGGGTCATGCCTGTGACCGGAGAGAGCCCCAGCGTGACCCCGATGTTGATCGCGGACTGCACGAACAGCGCTCCCGCGATCCCGACGATCGTCAGTGCCGCGAACCGGTTCCTGACCTGTCCCGCCAGCCGCAGCATGCGGAGGACGAGGTAGAGGTAGAGCCCGATGATGAGCGCGCACCCGAGGAACCCGAACTCCTCCGCGAGCACGGAGAAGATGAAGTCCGTGTGCTGTTCCGGCAGGAACGCGTAGTTCTTCTGGGTCCCCTGCAGGAAGCCCTTGCCGAAGACGGAGCCCGATCCGATGGCGATCTTCGACTGGATGAGCTGATAACCTGTGCTGAAACGGTACTTCTCAGGATTGAGAAAGGCAAGGACCCTGTGACGCTGGTAGTCCTGGAGGTGGTTCCAGAGGAACGGGCTCAGGCGCCCCATGACGACCGTCGTCACGAAGACGAGGAGCTTGTCGGCGACGAAGAGGCGCGAGATATAGAGCAGCCACGCGAGAACACCGACGAAGATGATCCAGGCGACGATGTTGAACGCCGTGATCATGCTGAGGACGGGCGCCAGCATGATCAGAAGCAGCATCGGCCTCATGCCCGCCCAGTAGAGCATCGGTGGGAGCATGAGGAGGAAGATGATGGACGTCCCGAGGTCCGGTTCGCGGAGCACGAGCAGCGTGGGAACGAGCACGATCGCAAGCGGGACCAGAAGATGAACCGGTCGCTCGAGCCGGGTCTTCTTTCGCGCCAGGTACTTCGCCAGCACGAAGATCGTCGCGTACTTCGCCAGCTCGCTGGGTTGGAGCCGCATGGGTCCGAGGTCGAACCAGCGCCTCTCCCCCGTCTTGCCGACGCCCACGAGAAGTACCCCGACGAGCAGCAGCAGCGCGACCGCGTACAGGAAGGGCGCGAGCGCGTCGATCGTGTCCTGCGAGACGAAGAGGGCGGCGGCGAGCACGATCATGCCGAGCGAGGCCCAGAGCATCTGCCGCTTCACCACCGAGGATGCGCCCTGATCCTCGACGTGGGTCGCGCTGTGGATCATCACGATCCCGATGGCGACGACGACGAGCATCGTCACGAACAGTCCGAGATCGAAGTCTCTGAGTCTCCGTCGGTCGATCATCGGGCGGCCTCCGGTCCATCGATCCCCGCGGGGGGCCCCTCCTGGAGCCGGGGTTCCGGCGTCGGAACCGCAGGCCCGGGATCATCGAGCGATGCCCTCGGCTGAGGACGCTCGATTCCGAGATAGGAGCGGATGACCTCGCCGGCGATGGGCGCGGCGATGGCGCCCCCTCCGCCGCCGTGCTCAACGAGCACGGCCACCACGATCTTCGGATCGTCGGCGGGGGCATACGCGACGAACCAGGCGTGATCCTCTCCGTGCGGGTTCTGGGCCGTCCCGGTCTTACCGGCCACCTCGACCCCCGGGACCCGCGCCAGCTTCCCGGTCCCGTTGGAGGCTTCGACGACGTTCACCATGGCCTCCTGGAGGAAGGCGAAGGTGCTCCGTGAGTATGGGATCGTGTGGGAGCGCGTGCTGCGGGCCGTTCCGACGACCCGCCCCGAGTAGCTCTCGATGCGCTTGACGATGTGCGGCGCGTACACGGGGCCTTCGTTGACGATCCCGCACACGATGCAGGCGGCCTGGAGAGGCGTGACGAGAAGCTCGCCCTGTCCGATGGCGAGGTTCAGCACAACGCCCCGGCTCCAACGCCGCGCGCCATAGATCCGGTCGTACCACGACGGGGTCGGCACATTGCCGCGGGCCTCGCCGGCTATGTCGATCCCGGTCCGTCGCCCGATGCCGGACCGTTCCGCCCAGGACATCAGCTCCGCGACGCCGAGGCGCGCTCCGAGCTGGTAGAAGAACACGTCGCACGACTCGACGACGCCTCGCATGATGTCGACAATTCCGTGTCCCTCGCGCTTCCAGCAGCGAAACGTACGGATGCCGTACTTGTGCGCGCCGGTGCAGGTGACCGTGTCGTGATGATTCGCGAGACCTGTCTCGAGTCCGGCCGCGGCCGTGATGAGCTTGAACGGGCTTCCCGGCGGGTACGTCGCCTGGATGGCCCGATTCAGGAGCGGATGCTCCTCGGAGTCCGTGAGGGCGCGCCACTCGTCGATCGTGATGCCGTCGACGATCTCGTTCGGGTCGGGCGCCGGTTGGGACGCCAGCACGAGGATCTCGCCGGTCGCGGGCTCGATAGCGACGACGGCTCCGCCGTCGTGCTTCGCCAGCGCCTGCTCCGCGGCGCTCTGTGCGGCGAGGTCGAGCGTCAGTACGAGGCTGTGCCCCGGACGCACCTCGCGGGAGGGGCCGCCCTCGAACGGGTAGAGCTCCCGACCCACAGCGTCGCAGACCCAGTACTCGGCTCCGTCGCGCCCCCTGAGCACGAGCTCGTAGCGCTCCTCGGCTCCCGTCTTGCCGACGACGTCTCCAGCCCGGTAACCGAGAGGTCCCATGGTGGAGAGTTCGCTGTCGGAGACCTCGCCCACGTACCCGATACCGTGTGCGGCGAGCGCGTCATGCAGGTATCGTCGGACCGCAGTGACCTCGACCTTGACGCCCGGCAGATCGGAGCCGTGCTCCTCGACGCGTGCCACCTGCTCGAGGCTCGCGTCCGCGACCAGCACGACGTTGCCGTAGAAGCGGCCGCCGGCCTCCTCGAGTTTCTCGGCAACGAGCGCCTCGTCCATTTCGAGAAGCGTGGAGAGCAGCCGAGCGACCTGCAGGTCGTTGCGGCGCTTCAGCCGCGACAGCGTGATCGAGAGGGCGGCCCGGTTGTCCGCGAGGATCTCGCCGTTGCGGTCCAGGATGAGCCCGCGGGGCGCCTTGACCTCAAAGCCCTGGACGTAGTTGTCCTCGGAGAGATCCCGGTAGAACTCGCCGCGGATGAGCTGCAGCCATCCAAGTCGCGCGACGATGACGAGACAGACGGCCAGAGCGGTGAGTCTGAGCACTCGGGAACGGAGCCGCCAGGCGTCGGCGGGAGCTGTGTATCTACCGACGCGATCCACCCGACCCACCTCTCGATGTCCACGTCTTCGCGATCGCGTAGAGGAGCGCTCCGAGGAGCGCGGTGTAGAGGGCGCCCAGCAGGCTCTGGCGCATGAAGAAGCGCCCGAACAGGTCCAGGTGATTCCGGTAGTAGACGACGTAGTAGATCAGATCGTGCAGGAGCGCCGCGCACGCGATGACGACGCACTGGACGAGCACGTTGGCCTTCACCAGGTGATCGAGCACCCTGGTCGCGAGATACCCGGTGATCGAAAGCGCCAGCGCGTTGAGCCCCAGGTACTCGGGCAGCTCCGTGTCGGCGACGAGACCCATCGCGAAGCCGGCGATGACGGGCGTCCGGCCACCGATGAGCAAGGCGCCGTACACGATGACGAGCACGGCGATGTCGGGGCGCGCTCCCAGGATCTCCATCTCGGGGCCGAGAGTCGCGTCGAGGATGATCGCGGCGGCGCAGAGGGCGATGTACGGTCCGGTCCTCACGGCGCCGCCTCCCCGGCCGGAGAGCCGGCCTCGGGGTCCTCGGAGCCTGCGTCTCCGGCTTCGGCTTCGGCGGCCGCTCCGGCCTCGGCAGTCGCTCCGGCTCCGGCGGGCGCTCCGGCTCCGGCGGGCGCTTCCTCGGTCTCCTCCTCCGCGGCCGTCCCATCGGCGTTCCCGCCGAGCAGGGTCCTCGCCAGTTCCATAAGACGGTCGCCGCGCCCGGGCTCGCGTGGCATGCGCCCCGTGACCACGAAGACCTGCTCGACCGTCGCCGGACGAACGGCGAGGTCGATCGAGACGGACATCGTGAGGGGGCCCTCGGTGACGCGCGTCACCCGCCCGACCACGAGCCCGGCCGGGTAGACCCCACCGAGCCCGGAGGTGACGACGCGATCGCCGACTCGAACGTCGGAGCGGGCCGGAACGTAATCCAGGCCCCAGCTCAGAAGCTCCGACGCGGAGCGGAAAAGCGGCTTGACGATGCCTCGCACGCGGCTTCGCTCGACGGTGACCGCAGCGGCCGAGGATGCGCTCGTCAGCGGCTCCACGAGCGAGCGGCCCGGGAACGTCCTGGAGACCTTGCCGACGAGTCCCTCCGGTACGATGACCGGCATGCCGACGGCGACGCCGTGTTCGATGCCCCGGTCGATCTCGATACCCTCGAGGATCCGGCCGCCGGGCATGCCGATGACGCGCGCCGGGATCATCTCGAAGCGTTCCTCCTCCTCGAACGCGATCAGGAAGCTCGTGAGCTCCCGGAGACGCGCGTTCTCGTGCCGGCACGCGAGCAGTTCGTCGCGCTCTTCCATGAGCTCGACGGCGATCCTGCGGAGTTCGGTGTTCTCGCTACGTACGTGCACGAGCTCGCGCGCGGCGGTTGTCAGCTGCTTGACGGGACCGAGGATGGGGGTTGAGATGATGTACGAGACCGCGTTCTTGACGCCGGGAGGCATCGCGAGCGCGGTCAGGGAGATCACGCAGCAGATGATGAGCGTGGACAGCTCGCGGTTCTCGCGCAGGAACCGGGCCAGCAGCGAGACCATCCTTTCACCTACCTCTTGGCCGAACGCATCAGGACTGGTTCGTAGTGCGAGATGTTCTCGAGGATCTTGCCCGTGCCGAGAACAACACACGTCAGCGGGTTCTCGACCACGTTGATGGGGAGCTTCGTCTCCTCGCGGAGAAGGACGTCAAGCCCGCGCAGGAGAGAGCCGCCTCCGCTCATCACGATACCACGGTCGACCAGGTCCGCCGCGAGCTCGGGCGGCGTCTCCTCGAGCGACAGCTTGAGTCCCTCGACGATGGCCGAGATCGGTTCCTGGAGCGCCTCCCGGATCTCCTCCGATGTGATCCGGAGGGTCCGCGGCACGCCCCCGACCAGATCGCGGCCCTTGACCTCCATCTCCATCTCGTCCTCGAGCGGATAGGCCGACCCGATCTGGATCTTGATCTGCTCCGCCGTCTGCTCGCCGATGAGGAGGTTATAGCTCCGGCGAAGGTGGTTCATGATGGCCTCGTCCATCTCGTCCCCTCCGACGCGCACCGACGTGTGGTTCACGATGCCCGAGAGGGCGATGACGGCGATCTCCGTGGTCCCTCCGCCGATGTCGACGACCATGTTGCCGGCCGGCGCCTCGACCGGCAGACCGACGCCGATGGCGGCGGCGACCGGTTCCGCGACGAGGAAGACCTCGCGCGCCCCCGCGTGCTCCGCGGAGTCCTGCACGGCCCGGCGCTCGACCTCGGTGATGCCCGAGGGGACGCAGATGACCATGCGCGGGCGGACCAGAAGCCGTCGGCGCTGAACCTGGAGAATGAACTCTCTGAGCAGATCCTCGGTTCCCTCGAAGTCGGCGATGACGCCGTCCTTGAGCGGTCTGAGCGCCTTGATGCCGTCGGGCGTGCGGCCGAGCATCTGCTTGGCCTTGCTGCCGACCGCGACGACTCTGCCCGTGGCCTTCTCCACGGCGATGACGGACGGTTCGTCGAGAACAACACCTCGCCCCTTCACATAGACGAGCGTGTTGGCGGTTCCAAGATCGATGGCGACGTCGTTGACGATACCGAGTATGGAGTCCAAGAACATGGCTTTGTCCCGTCAAGGGCCGGGCGAGTGCCGGCGAGTGACATCGACCTGCACGAAGGTTCCGACCGGGGCGAGCTCTCGTGTCCCGCCCGCTAGATGTGTCCGAGTTCCTTCCTTTTTATTGTATGCCTGGCCGAACTCGTTAAAAATCTGGATAGAAGTTTCATTCGGATCCGGAAATATCTTATAACTCAGCAAAGGTCTTT
>CAZAQL010000059.1:0-16896 GCA_964487295.1 uncultured bacterium
GCCGTCCTTGCCGACCTTCTCCATCGCGTCGGCCAGAAGAGCGCCGATCTCGGGGTCGTTGTTCGAGGACACCGACGCGACCTGCGCGATCTCCGTGCGGTCCTTGACGTCCTTGGAAAGGCCCTTGAGAGCCTTCATGGCCTCGTCGACGGCCTTCTCGATGCCGCGCTTGAGGTACATCGGGTTCGCGCCGGCGGTCACGTTGCGAAGCCCCTCCGCGACCATGGCCTGCGCCAGGACGATCGCCGTCGTGGTGCCGTCACCGGCGACGTCGGCGGTCTTCGTGGCGACCTCCTTGAGCATCTGAGCGCCCATGTTCTCGTAGGGCTGCTCGAGGTCGATCTCCTTCGCGATCGTGACCCCGTCGTTCGTGATCACGGGAGAACCGTACTTCTTGTCGAGCACGACGTTCCGCCCCCGCGGACCGAGCGTCACGCGGACTGCGTCCGCGAGCTTGTCCACGCCCCGGCGAAGGTGCTCGCGTGCTGTGGAATCGAACTCTACCTGCTTTGCCATACTGCTCTACTCCCCGTCTTGGCAGGCCGCTAGAGGACCGCCAGGATGTCGTCATCCTTCATGAACAGATACTCCTCGCCGTCGACCGTGATCTCGCTGCCCGACCACTTGCCGAAGAGCACCTCGTCGCCCACCTTGACGTCCATCTCGATGCGATTGCCGTCGTCCGTCATGCGACCGGGGCCGGTGGCGACGATCTTCCCGCGCTGCGGCTTCTCCTTCGCCGTATCCGGGACGATGATGCCGCCTGCCGTCGTCTGGAGCTCCTCTTCGAGCCTCTTGACGAGGACACGATTCGACAGCGGCTTGATGCTGAGCTTCTTCGCTGCCATCTCTCTCCTCCTTCAGGGATGTTGTTCGCCTCTGACTCCGCTCACTGACAGGACACACCCGCCTGGGATCCCGCGGTCCGTGCCGTGGCGCTCGACCGCCTAGGACCGGCCTGGGCCGGTTAGCAGTCCCTCTGCGGGAGTGCTAATCTAACCGAAGCGGCTCCGGGGTGCAAGGGATTTTTCGGGGGATCACTGCTCCGTGACGCGATCGTAGATGGCCGCGAGCCCCATGAGCGTCAGGTCGGGCTCAACGCGGTCGATCGTCTCCGAGAGCGCCGCGATGGACTCGGCGAGCCCGCCGGTCGCGATCACCGTGGGGGTCTCCCCCATCTCGTCCGCGATGCGCCGGACGATGGCGTCGACCTGGCCCGCGGCCCCGTAGATGATGCCGGATCGAAGCGCCTCGTCCGTCGAACGGCCGATGGCCGTCTCGGGCGCCTCCATGGCGACCCCGTGAAGGAGCGCCGCCTTGCGGAAGAGATTCTCGCTCGACGTGACGATACCCGGCGCGATGGCGCCGCCG
The DNA here is from genome assembly GCA_964487295.1 of uncultured bacterium. Classification (GTDB taxonomy): domain Bacteria; phylum Joyebacterota; class Joyebacteria; order Joyebacterales; family Joyebacteraceae; genus JAPEKQ01. The sequence goes on from CAZAQL010000059.1 coordinate 1,372, forward strand.
CGGTAGTGTCCCTTCGCGGTGATGACGTCGAACGTCGTCGCAGTGCCGAAGTCCACGACGATGGCCGGCCCCCTGGTGATCATACGGACCGCGACCGCGTTCGCGAGCCGGTCCGCGCCCACTTCGGTCGGATCGTAGTAGTCGATGATGATGTCCAGTTCAAGATCCGGTCGGACGATGACGGGGGGAAGCTTCAGCATCTCGCGGGACATCTCGCTCAGGGCGCCCGTGATCGGGGGAACAACGGAGCAGATGACCACGCCCGACAGCTCCTCGATGCCGGCGCATGCCTGCTCGCAGAGCTGGTGAACGAGAAGCCCGTACTCGTCCGAGGTCCGGTCGCGGTGCGTGCTGATCCGCCAGCTCGAGAGCACCTTCCCGTCCCGGAGGAACCCGAAGACCATGTTCGTATTGCCAACGTCGACAGCCAAGAGCATATCGCCTCCGTCTCCGCGCCGGACCCGCGTCCAGGCGCCCAGACGCCCAGCACGTACCGCACGAGGGAGCCGCGCCTGCACCCGGCGCCTGCCTCGCCGGATCCGCTCCTACGCGCCCAGCACGTACCGCACGAGGATCCCGGTCCCCACGGCCACGAGCATACTCGCCAGCGTGCCGATGAGGTAGTAGTCCGCGAAATGTCTGTCGTTGAGTTCCTTGAATCGCGCGATCGACTTCGCGGCGATCACGAGACCCAGCGCACCCCACTGCCCGAACAGCACGAGGGCGAAGACGAGCGTTCGCTCCAGGCACCCTATGGTCCGCCCCATCTCGTAGCCGTGGCCCGCCTGCTCGGTCTCCTGCGGGACGACCTCGGGGTACCGCGCCAGCAGCCTCCTGACGAACGCCGTGCCGCCCTTCCAGTTGAGCGCCAACCCCGAGAGGACGACGACGAATCGCGCGTACGCCGCGACGGCGCCCCCGGCGCCGCACACGAGCCAGTCCGCCGTCGGGGCGCTGCCGTCGCCGCCCGTCACCCACCACCAGAGCGCCACGATGACGAGCGCGTGGGCCGCCTGGTCCAGAAGCAGCCCAGGGAACTCGCGAGCCGGCTCGCCGCGCACGAGCGCGCGCCGCGCCAGGTCGATCGCCGTGTGGACGATCCCGATCAGTACGAGCCCGAGGCCGAGCCTCGCCGTCAGGAACGGAGAGGCCACGACCACGTGCGTCGCGGTCATTGCGGCCCCGTGCAGAAGCATCCAACCGAGACCGTGCTCCTTGCGCTCGGCAACCCCCTCCGTCTGCGCGAGGAAGTCGCCGAGCACGTGCCCGGCAAGAAGCAACACGAGAAGCGTCGTCGATGGCGTCCAGATCACGCCCATCTCCTTGCGACCCGCCGCCTCCGGCGACGGGCACGCGGCCTTTCATTCGTCACGCGGCCAGCAGCCGCGCGACCGTCCTCTCGCCCTCGATGTACGCATCGTAGTGCGCCGCCTTGAGGGCCTTGCTGACCGTCGCCTCCGAGACTCCCCGTCCCCGCGCCACCTCCTTCTGCTCGGCGGCCTCGCGCGCGGCGAACACCGTCTCGGCCTGCACGGCGGTCCAGGAGCCCCGGACGCTCCCCATGAGACGGAGCACGCCGTTGAGCAGCGCGTCCCTCTCGTCGCCGAAACCGGCCACGGTGATCCAGCGGTCGTCGTGCTTACCCCGCTCGACGGCCTCGCGCGCCCTGTGGAAGCACGGCCCATCCATCCCGATCGCCTCGTCACGCAGCGGCGTCCTGAGCTCGCCGCTCCCGACCCCGTATCGGACCCTGAGGCCGCCGAGCGCTCTCTCCACGGTGGAGACGACGTCGACGAGCGGGTCCGGCCTGATGAGCAACCCCTGGAACTCGTCTCCCAGCGTTACGACGAACCGCGCCGCGAGCGCATCGGCCCACCGCTCGTTCGCGGTCGCCAGGGCCTCGATGACGCGCTCCTGCGCTCCTGCCCGGTCCGCGAGGGCACGAGACGCGATGAGATCGCCGATGACCGCCACGTATGTCTGCTGCCCCGAACTCATGGTTTGCCGCTCCCGGCCAACTCGCGCCACTTAGCCTTCAGTGAGTCGAATGCTGGAATCGTGCCAATCAGCCCGATATGGATAATTCCTAAGATATTACCCATTATCGGGTAAGCCCATCGCGTTGTCAAGACGGTTCCTCAGCGCTCGACCGGACCGCACGGTTCCTCAGCGCTCGACCGGACCGCACGGTTCCTCAGCGCTCGACCGGACCGCCACCGAGACGCCGCCGTGCGGCGCCAGCGTGACCCGCCCCCCCGGGGCCTCGACGACGAGGCCCCCGTCGTCGAGAAGGTCGACGGCCCGCGCGTCGAACCGCCCGGATTCGCGCAGCACCTCCACGCGCCTCCCGAGCTCGAGCGAGCGCCTGCGCCACTCGGGCATCAGGGCGGCAAGCCCCCCCTGCATAACGGCATCGCACCGCGACCCGAGCGCGACGAGCGTCGCCTTCAGAAGCTCCTGACGATCGATCGCCCGTCCGCTCATCACACGGAGCGACGTCGTCGCGTAGTGCCGCGCGGCGGGCAGGGCCGCGGCCGGAAGGTCCGCGTTGATACCGATGCCCAGGATGACGCCCCCGGGGATGCTCTCCCCCATCACCCCACCGAGCTTCGCCTCTCCTGCGAAGAGGTCGTTGGGCCACTTGACGCGGACGTCGACGCCCGACACGGACTCGCATGCCGCCGCGCACGCGAGCGCACCGGCGATCGTCAGCGCCGGAACGGGCCGTCCGGCAGTGTCCAGGATGGTCGAGAACCAGAGGCCGCCCCGTGGCGACTCCCAGCGACTCCCGCGCCGTCCCCGCCCCGCCGTCTGCTCCGCGGCGACGATGATGAGTCCGTCGGGCGCGCCCCCCCACGCGCGATGCCTCGCGACGTCCATCGTCGAGGTCACCGTATCGAGCGACTCGATGCTCCACCGCGACGTCACGAGCAGCGTCCCTCCCTCACGCGGCGTCCCCCCGAGCCTCGTCGAAGAGCAGCGACATGTCGAGCGCCGGGGCCGAGTGTGTGATGAGGCCGACCGAGATGAAGTCCGGCCCGAGCTTCGCGATCTCCCGCAGCCGGTCGATGGTCACGTTTCCGGACACCTCGACCTCGGCCCGGTGGGAGTGCGAACGTGCCCGCCTGATGGCCTGCTCCATGACGTCCGGCGACATGTTGTCGAGCATCACGCGGTCGACCCTCGCGTCCAGGGCCCGCTCGAGCTCCGAGAGATTCCGGACCTCGACCTCGATCCTGATGCCGGGGTGCTTCGCTCGGATCCCCGAGACGGCCGGACCGATCCCCGCTGCCGCGGCGATGTGGTTCTCCTTGATGAGGGCCATGTCCCAGAGTCCCATGCGGTGATTCGTCCCGCCGCCGACGGCCACCGCGTACTTCTCGAGGACGCGGAGGCCGGGGGTCGTCTTGCGCGTGTCGAGAAGCCGCACGCCCGTTCCCTCGAGTTCCCTGACGTAGCGCGACGTGATCGTGGCGACTCCAGAGAGGCGCTGAAGGAAGTTGAGCGCCGTGCGCTCGCCGGTCAGGATCGCCCGGCTCCGGCCCCTGATCGTCGCGATCACGCGGCCCGGCTCGAGGATCTCGCCGTCGATGAGATGCGCCGTCAGAACGATGCCCGGATCAAGCTCGCGGAACACGGCCTCGGCCACGGTCACTCCGGCGAGCACGCCCTCCTGCTTCGCTACGATCCTGGCACGCGCCAGCTGCCCCTCGGGAACGGTGCTCTCGGTCGTGGCGTCGCCGCGGCCGACATCCTCCTCGAGCGCTCGTCGGATGATCCCGGCCGCCTCCTGTTCGATCCTGCTCACGACTTCCTCCTGCGCTTCCTGTCTCCCTGTATCACGTTCGGTTTCTCGCGAGTCTCCCCGTCCTTGCGCCGGCGCCGCCCCGCCTTCGCCGCCGCGCTCCGGGCACTGCCTGGCGCCGCCCTGGCCTCGCCCCGTTTCGCGACCCGCTTGCCGGCTTTCCCGCCGGCGAGCGCGCTCATCCTCAGATCATCGATCCGGTCACGAATGCTCGCGGCCTTCTCGAATTCGAGTTCGGCGGCCGCCTGCAGCATCTGCTCCTCGAGGATCTCGATCATCTGCTCCGTGTCCATGCCGGGCGCCAGCTCCAGCATCTGCACGTCGTGTTCGAAGTCCTGCTTCGCGTCGGCAACGGCGGTCGTGCGCATGATCTCCTCGATGCTCTTGACGATGCTCTGAGGCGTTATGCCGTGCTCCTCGTTGTACTCGATCTGCCTCTCGCGCCGTCGAGCCATCTCCCTGAGCGCCCGATCCATCGAGCCCGTGATCCTGTCGGCGTAGAAGATGACCTTGCCTCCGAGGTTCCTCGCGGCGCGCCCGGAGGTCTGGATGAGGGAACGGTCGGACCGCAGGAAGCCCTCCTTGTCCGCGTCGAGCACCGCGACGAGCGAGACCTCGGGAAGATCGAGTCCCTCGCGCAGCAGGTTGATGCCGACGAGCACGTCGAACTCGCCGAGCCTGAGATCACGGATGATCTCGACGCGCTCCACGGCGTCGATGTCCGAATGGAGATAGCGGACCCGGACTCCGAACCCCGTCAGGTAGTCGGTGAGATCCTCGGCCATCCGCTTCGTCAGTGTCGTGACGAGAACGCGACCGCCCGCGCCGACGTGCTTCCTGATCTCGTCGAGGAGATCGTCGACCTGTCCCGTGACCGGGCGCACGATGATCTCCGGGTCGATGAGCCCTGTCGGCCGGATGATCTGTTCGACCACCACGCCGTTCGACGCTTCGAGTTCGTAGTCGCCGGGCGTCGCCGAGACGAAGATGGCGCTCCTCATGAACTGCTCGAACTCCTCGAAGACGAGCGGGCGGTTGTCGAGCGCCGACGGGAGCCGGAACCCGTACTTGACGAGCGTCTCCTTGCGCGCCCGGTCTCCCCGGTACATGCCTCGCACCTGAGGGACCGATACGTGCGACTCATCCATGAACATCAGGAAATCGTCGGGGAAGTAGTCGAGCAGCACGGCCGGCCGCTCGCCCGGCGCCCTGCCCGACAGGTGCCGCGAGTAGTTCTCGATCCCCGTGCAGTACCCCATCTCGCGCAGCATCTCGATGTCGAACCGCGTCCTCTGCTCCAGGCGCTGCGCCTCGAGGAGCTTGTTCTCGTCCCGGAACACCCTGAGCTGCTGCTCGAGCTCATCCTCGATCAGTTCGATCGCGCGGTCGACGCGGTCCTGGGTCGTCACGAAGTGCTTTGCCGGGTAGATCGAGACGTGGTCCATCGTCCGTATGGTCCTGCGCGAGACGAGGTCGACCTCGGAGATCGCCTCCACCTCGTCACCGAAGAACTCGACCCGGACGGCGCGTTCCTCATACGAGGGGCGGATCTCGACGATGTCGCCACGGACCCGGAACGACCCGCGCACGAACTCGTAGTCGTTGCGCTCGTACTGCATGTCGACGAGCTTCCTGAGCATCGCGTCGCGATCCGTCGACTCGCCGACCGTCACCGCGAGGAGCAGGGACTTGTATACCTGGGGCGACCCGATGCCGTAGATGCAGGAGACCGACGCGACGATGACCACGTCCCGGCGCTCGAGCAGCGAGGCCGTCGCCTTGAGCCGCAGGCGGTCGATCTCCTCGTTGACGTCCGCGTCCTTCTCGATGTACGTGTCCGTGCCCGGAACGTAGGCCTCGGGTTGGTAGTAGTCGTAGTAGCTCACGAAGTACTCGACGGCGTTCTCGGGGAAAAAAGACTTGAACTCGCCGTAGAGCTGCGCCGCGAGGGTCTTGTTGTGCGAGATCACGAGAGCCGGCCTGTTGGCGTGCGCGATGACGTTGGCCATCGTGAACGTCTTGCCCGAGCCGGTCACACCGAGCAGCGTCTGACACCGCTCGCCTCGCTCGAGTCCGCCCGTGAGCTCCTCGATCGCTCGCCCCTGGTCGCCCTGAGGCTCATACTCCGCGGTCAGTTTGAACCGATCACCCATGAGAGGGGGTCCCGCCTGATGTGGAATGAGGCGTCCCCGCGCGGCACTCGCCGCGCCGGGACGCCGGGGGCCTGACTCGTGTGGATCAGTGCGACATTCCGTTCTCGTCGACGACGAGCCCCTCGACGAGCCGGGGACCCGTGCCCGCCGTGCCGAGGAGCGTGCCGTCAAGGTAGAGCTCGAGACCGCCGCCGTTCCCGACATCGAGCGTGAAGCGCTCGTTCGCCTGCCAGGTCCGCTCTTCTCCGGGGTCGAGCGTGAGGTCCGCGGTGGGAACCGCGTCGGCCGACACACGGACCCACGTCCTCTCCCGCGCGACCACGGTGAGCTCGAGCTGATGCCACTCGATCATCGTGTCCTGCGTCGCGGCCTCGAGGACCTGCTCCTCCGCGGTCGGCTCGGGGGGCGGGGGCTCGGGACGATTGCGTGAGCGGTTCACACCCCACACGACCACGAGAACGGCGACGACGGCGACGGCGGCCACGATCCCGATGCGTTGCCAGAGCCGGCTCGTCCGCTCCGTCGTCTCGTGCATCTCGAGTTCCACGGCATCCCACTCGTCAGGCTCGACGCGCTCCTGCTGCTGTGTGAATCGCAGGTACATCGCGACGACGTCGTCCTCGTCGAGGTTCAGGAACCGGGCGTACGTGCGAAGATGGCCCTTCACGTAGACGGGGGCGGGCAGCAGACTGAAGTGGTCCTCCTCGAGCGCGCCGATGATCTGGCGACTCATCCGGGTCGCCTTCGCCACGTCGTCGATCGTCTTGTCCTGAGACTCTCGGGCCTGCCTCAGGAGCTGGCCCACGGACTCCATACGGTCCCTCCGATGATCGACCAGTGCTACTCGTAACGGATAGTATAGCTGAGAACGGCCTCGCCGTCAGCCTTGACCGGGATCTCGAACTCCACTCGCGAGGCGTCCTTCTTCTCATACGGGTGGCTCTCGGCGAGGATGGTCCAGTAACCGTACGGGTGGTCGACCACCCGCACGACGATGTCCTCGCTCTTGTGATTGCGAAGCGTGACCCGGTAGTCCTCCTCCCGCACCCGGTCGGTGATCCGGCGACGGTCCATGGTGGCTCGCTCCGCGACCACGTCGAACGCGTTGCCCAACAGAAGCGCGACGTCCTCGTTCTTCGCGGTGTGGTCGATCCTGTCCTCACCGATGAACTGGAGGTCTGCGGCCGAGTCCTCCTTGTACATGCGCACCTTCCCGGCTGGAAGCGGAAGACCGAGTCCCGAATCCTCCGAGTTGGTGAACTCGAGAAGAACCCGGACGTCGCCGCCCGCCCGGTGATCGAACTCGAGAACCTTCTCGACCGCAACGCTCGTGCTCGGGAAGAACGTCAGCTGCTTGATCTCGCGGTCCGCGACGGTGGACGGTGTGTCTAGCTTGTAGAGGTGGTACTCGAAGAGCTCCTCCTCCTCGAACTCGGGCGACTGCATCGCGAGCTCGACGGCCTTCGCGCCACGCATGATGGCCTCGGGAAACTGCTCACGAACCCGGTTGACGTCGCCGGCGACGAGGTCGAGCCGGGCGTCCGAGTACGTCGCCCCCGAGCGGTTGTCGATCGAGACCCACGCGGCCAGGTCGACGACGTCGTCCTCCGCGTTGATCACGCCGACGTACTCCGCGTGCCACGTGATGTTCGACGTGAGATAGGTCACCTCGACGACGCGCGGCCCCTCTGCCTCGGCGCCGATCTTCCAGACGAGCGAGGGCTTCGAGATCAGACCCGCCGGAAGCGTCGGGAAGCGCATGTACATCACCTTGTCCGTCTGAAGCGAGACGATCGGTCCGTTCCCCCTCCCCTGGTCGAGCATGACGGTCGACCCGTCGAAGCTCACGAGCGTGCCGGCGAAGAGGTCGGCGTCCTCAGTCACGAGCTCGACGTCCTTCTCGAGATACTTCTCCAGGACCTTCGAGGTGCTCGCCAGGTCGAAACGGTAGTTCTGCTCCCAGACCGACGCCTCGTCTCCATCGACAACGCGGAAGTGTACCGACGTCGGATCGATACGCTGGGCGACGTCGGGAAAGCGCACCTCCTGCACGCCACGGTCGAGTTCGATGGCCCTGACGTCCTTCACGAGCGCCAGATCGCTGTTGTACACGGTGATCGAGATGCCCTCACCGGCGTCCTGCGCGCCGGCCGGAAGCCACCCGGCCAGCACGACGAGAAGGCAGAGGCCGATCCATCCGGCATGCGTTCGTCTCATCTCTGTACCCCTTTCCCTGTCCTTGAGCCCGGCGCACCCCGGCGTCGCGGTTAGAGGTCCCGCGAGGAGCGCTCGTGTGCTTGCTGACCATTCTCGTGTGCTTGCTGACCCTTCTCGTGTGCTTGCTGACCATTCGCGCGTGATTGCCGGCCCTTCTCGCGTGATTGCCGACCCCTCTCGCGTGATTGCCAATCCTCTCGTGTGCTTCCTAACCCCTGAGGAGCGCGAAGAGCAACCCGGCTCCACCCGCGCCCCAGCAGTAGTACGCGAAGCGGTGGAACCGCCCCACCGTGACCATCTTCATGAGAAGCGCAATCGCCGGGATCGCGCTTGCGAACGCCGCGACCGTGCCTACGAACGTGATCCGCATCATCTCCGGGGCCACGGACCCGAGACCGGCCACCTCCTTCAGGGCGGCCCCGAGGATGACCGGGATCGACAGGAGGAAGGCGAACTCGGCCGCCCTCCTCCGGTCGAGCCTGAGACCGATGCCGGTGGCTATCGTAGCGCCGGACCGCGAGATGCCGGGCACGATGGCCGCCGCCTGAGCCAGGCCGATGAGAACGGCGTCACGGGTAGTCTCCTTCGCGCGCGGGCCGGACGCGACGTTCCGCGTCATCCACAGCACGAAGCCCGTGACGAACAGCATGATCGAGACGACGGCGGGCGACTCGAACAGCCCGCTCACGAACCCCTCGAGCGAGAGCCCGATGACGGCAGCCGGAACCGTTCCGATCGCGAGATGAAGCGCCAGCCTCGCCTCGTCGGGATCGTACTCGCCGCGGCGCGCCCAGCCCGCCAGCGAGCGCAGGATCGACCAGACGCGGGTGCGGAAGAACCAGAGCACGGCGAGCGCCGTGCCGAAGTGCACGAAAACCTCGAAGGTGACGCCGGGGTCGTCGACCCCGAGGAAGTGCTCGGCGAGAGCCAGGTGTCCGGAGCTCGACACCGGGAGGAACTCCGTCAGTCCCTGCAGCACGCCGAGCAGAAGCGCTTCGAGCATCGTCACGGCAGACGCCTCCTTCGGAACTGATGATCCGGCCGCGCGCGAACGCCGCCGTCGCATGAAGCCAGGTCCGCGGCCTCATGACGGATGATCCGGCCGCGCGAGAGGCGTGCCGGACGTTGCCCCGGGACACGGCATACGTCCACGCGGCGCTAGGTCAGACCGGCCGAGACTGCGATGAGACCCGCCACCATCGCTGCCTTCAGACAGGCTGATGCTCGACCGGGAGAGGCACGGTCTCCAGTCGGGGCCGACGCTGCCAGCGCGGCCACGAGCAGCGCCTCCACGGCGATGGCGACCACGCCGTACCAGACGCCGAAGACGCCCATCGGAAACGGAACGGCCGTCGCCAGCATCCCCACGACGATGGTCACGCGCGAGGCCAGGAGCGCCGCCTCGCGCCCGCGGACGGTGGCCAGCGTTCTGACACCCTGCACCCGGTCGCCGTCGACATCCTGCGCGTCCTTCGCGAACTCGCGCGCCAGGTTGAACAGGAACGCCAGCACGAGGGCAGCGAACACCGGCCGCCCGATCTGCCGGCTCTGCGAAAGCGCTCCGAAGTAGACCACCGACGCGGTGACGGCGGCCGCCACGGCGTTACCGAGACCCGGAACGCCCTTGAGCGCCAGCGAGTAGGCCATCGTGAGGAGCACCCACAGCACGACCACGTCGACAGCCGCCAGGCTCACTCGCGCGGCCAGGACCAGGGCAGCGGCGTATGCGACGAGAGCGGTCGCGAGTGCCGCCCGCGGCGAGAGAGCGCCGCTCGGCACCGGGCGATCGGGACGGTTGACGGTGTCGGCCCTGAGGTCCGTCCAGTCGTTGAACGCGTTCGCTCCGGCCACGGCCGACACGACGGCGGCCGCGCTCCAGAGCGCGGGAACGAACTCGATCATCGCTACCGCCTGCAACCAGGCTCCGACAAGCGCCGCCGCGGCCGCGATCGCGAGATTCAGCGGTCTCAGGAGCGCGAGCGCGGCGGCCGGAACGGAACGCGGGGCCGCTGCGGTCGGGGTGTCGCTAGATGCGGAATCCGACATGCCCCGTTACCTCCCAGATCGACCCGTCGACAGGATCCCGCCCTTCGACGCGGTAGTAGCCGACGGACAGGCCGGACGTGAACCCGTCGAGGTCGTCGTAGTCGAGCGAGAGATGCACGGAGTCGACGGTGCGCACGTCCCCCGAAGGGAAGGCCGTGTCCGGATCGTCGGTCGCCTTATCGTACGGGATCCGGATGCTTCCCTCTCCCTTCCGCTCGCGCGCATAGCGGAAACCCAGCGAGAGCCTGCGCCCCGGGTGCAGCAGCGCATCGATGAGGAGGCGGTCCGCGTCGGGGCCGAGGTCGAATCCGAGCGGAGAGCCGTCATGCTCGGAGCGATGCTCGACCCGCTTGTGCGTATAGACCCACTTCCTCGCGTGCGAATACTCGACGGTCACCTCGATATCGGGTCCCCGGGGAAGCGCCCCGGCGTAGCGATACCCGAAGGTCCCGGCGTACTTGTCTGGATTGTCGGTGTTCCTGTCGTACTGCAGGTCGTCCGCCAGAAGCTCCGTGTATAGCTCGTGGCCCGGGCGCGGCCTCCAGTCGGCGTCGAGCGACCAGAGGATATTGTCGTCGGCGCGCTCGTTGTGCTGCGAGACGTAGTACGGCGCGAAAGGATTGAGGTAGATGGGGTCGGGGATCCCGCCGCTGTAGATCACGATCTCGTTGAGCCCCACGGAGAGCGAGCGGCCGGCCGCGGCCAGCCGGTGGCCCGCGACGAAGACGCGTTCGTCGTCCCCGAAGTCCGCCTCTTCTCCGGTCTCGTGGTACTCGAGCATGGCGTGCAGGACCGTGAACACGAGCGGGCCGACCGAGGCTCGCACCTCGTAGCCATCGAGGGTCGGAGCGTTCCCGGAGAGGAGCAGTCTCCCCGCATCCGACCGGGCCCAGGCGGCGCCGAAGCGCCCCATGGTGACGCGCCAGCGCGGCCGCTCCACCATCACGTACCCGTGCGTGATGTCGGCCGTCATCCCCCGCCAGGCGCGGGCCCGCATCGATGTGCCCTCGATCCGCTCGCCCTCCTGCCCGTGGAAGAGGATCGTCGCACGCGTCGAGAATCCGATCGACTCCCCGAATCCGCCCCAGACCTCGTATCGGGCCGAAGCGTCGACGCCGAACTCGTCGGCGAGCCCCGGGAGTCTGATGCTGTCCGACCCGGCGGAGATGCTGTCGGGGCCCGGCGTCGCACCCACGAGCGTGGTCTCCGGCTCGTCGGCCGCGACGGCCGCGGCCATCACGCCCAGTTCGATGCCGAGACCGACCTGCGCGTCGCCGTCCCGGACGTAGGCCGTCGGGCTGTCGACGGCGGCGCGATCGAACTCAGCCGCCAGCCGTTCGATGAGCCAGCGCTCGCGTGCTGTCACCCCGGGAGCGCGGTGACCCGACGCGTCGGGTTCACGCCCGACCTCGATGCCCGTCAGTCGCGGATCGATGCGCTCGAGCGCCTCCAGGACGTCGCGTCTCGAGACCGGAAGCGTGGTCAGATCGAGATCGATGACGCCGCGCGTCACGAGACGACTCAGGAGCGGGTACGACCAGTGGTCGAGCGGCACGACGGAGGGGGGGCGCGCGATGCGCCGACCGGCGTGATGGACCGCGCCGTCGGGCCCCCGGAAGCTCATGGTCGGCTCGGCCTCCTCGGGAGCCCGGGCGGCCGCGCCGACCGAGACCAGCAGGAGCGCGAGAGCGACGACTGAGAGGGAGAACGGGCGACGCGGGTCGATCATGCCCGGCCCCTCCCCGCTTTCCGGTACGCGTCGGAGGCCTCGACCGTCCGGCCGAGCCGGTCGAGAACGAGCCCGAGCTGATAGTGCGCCGCGGGGTCGTCCGGCTCCGCGTCGGCCGCGCGCCTGAGGTAGCGCTCGGCGTCCTCGAGCCTGTCGAGCGATGCCAACGCGGTCCCGATGTGATACGCCAGCGCGGGGGTCTCTCCGCGAAGAGAGACGACGCGCTGAAGCTCGGCGAGCGCCTTGGCGAAGCGGCACTTGCCGATGAGAGCGACGCCGTAGAGGTAGCGAGCCTCAGGGTTCTCCGGGGCGCATCGGACCGCGAGCTCAAGCTCCGGGAGCGCCTCATCGTCCTTGTCACTCGAGAGCAGCGCGGCACCCAGGTTGAAGTGCGCCTCGGCGCTGCCCGGGTCGACCTCGACGGCCTTCCGGAACTCGTCGATCGCATCGACGAGCATCCCCTTCTCGCCGTAGATGGCGCCGAGGTTCAGATGGTGATCAGCGTCATCGGGAGCGATCTCGATGGCGCGCTTGAATTCGAGGATCGCCTCGTCCGTACGCCCCGTGGCGTCGAGCACGTAGCCCAGATTGGTATGCGCCTTGGCGCACTCGTAGTCCGCCGCGATCGCGCGACGATACCACTCGGCGGCCTCCTCAAGCCGCCCCGCGCGCGCCAGCGTGACCCCCATGCGGTAGTACGGCTCCGGATCGTCGGGCGCAAGCTCTACGGCCTTCTCGTGATGTGTGATCGCGTCATCGGTCCTGCCCATCAGGTCGTAGACGCGCCCGATGTTGTAGCGGGCGACCGCGCTCTCAGGTTCCGCGCGCGCCGCGCGCTCGAATTCGGTGGCCGCGGCCTCGTACAGCCCGAGCTTCCGGTAGCAGGTGCCGCAGGCCAGCATGGCCGTGTGGTCCGTCGGGCGTCGCGCGAGGAACTGCTGGAGCACGACGACCGCGTCCGCGAGCCTGCCGGACTCCATATAGGAGATCCAGAGGTCCCTGAGCGCCTCCTCGTCATTGGGAGACCTCCGGAGCCGCCTCTTGAGCCCCAGAAGCTCGTGCTCTGCCGTTCGGGTCACCGCTCCTCCTACGCTCGTCCCCGCTTCTCGAGGACCTCCCGGATCTTCGCCTTGAGCTCGGTGAGATCGGCCGACTTCACGACGTACGCGTCGGCCATCCAGGACGCGAAGTCCTGCTTGTAGGTCGAGTAGGCCGAGTTGAGAATGACCGGGAGATCCCTTCTCCGCTCCATGATCGTCCGGAGGCAGTCGATGCCGTCCATGCCCTCCAGCCGGATGTCCAGCACGACGAGATCCGGGGTGTCGTCCTCGATCAGTTCCAGCGCATCCTCGGCGCTCTCGGCCGTCGAGACCTCGTAGCCCTCGCGCTTGAGCTCGCTCTCGTACAGCCTGCGGATGTTCTTCTCGTCGTCCACCACCAGAAGCTTGGTCATGCAGCCCTCCGATCAACTGTCTTCCTCGATGTCGGGACCATCACCGGCCGACTCCCCGGGGCGCTCGCCGTAGACACGCTCGTGAGCCATCGCGGACGTGCTGCGGATGATCGGCAGTCGGACGACGAACGTGGTCCCCTCCCCGGGCACGCTGTCCGCCGTGATCTGCCCACCGTGATTCTCCACGATCCGACGCGTGACGGCGAGCCCGAGGCCTGAGCCGGACTTCCTCGTCGTGAAGAACGGCACGAAGAGCTTGCTCATCACCTCGCTCGATATCCCGGGCCCGGTGTCCGACATCGTCACGACGATGTCGTGGCCCTTCTGCGCGCTCGTGACGGTGACGGTCCCCCCGTCCTCCATCGACTGGATCGCGTTGCTGATGATGTTGAGGAACGCCTGCTTGAGCTGGTTGGCGTCCCCCATCGTCACCGGGATGCCGTCCTGCAGGTTGCCGTCCAGCTGGATCTGCGACGAGAGCAGGCCGTGTGAGAGGAGCTTGCGGACGTCCCGCAGGATCTGGTTGACGTCCACCGGCCGCATCACCGGCTGCAGGTGCCGCTCGAGCGTGAGCTGCTCGCGCAGGATCTGCTCCAGTCTCGTCACCTCCTCGAGGATGATCCGCGTGTGCTCGCGCCGCGGGTCGTCGGAGTCCATATCCTCGTGAAGCTGCCTCGCGAAGCCGCCGACCGCGATGAGCGGATTGCGGATCTCGTGCGCGACGTTCGCCGCCATCTGACCGATCCCGGTCATTTGCTCGACCTCGCGGAGCTGCTGCTGCAGCTTGACCCGGTCGGTCACGTCCTTGATGTACTGGATGGCCTGGATGGTGCGCCCGCTCTGATCCTTGACGGGGAACGTGTAGACGTCGACGCCCCGGCGATGGAAGCTCCCGGAGAGCTCGAGCTGCGGGACGAGCGCGGCCTTCCCCGTCGCGAACGTGCTGTGCGCGGGGCACGCCTCACACGCCACCTCGCCCCGGCAGTAGACGTCGTAGCAGGGACGTCCCACGACGTCCTGGGGCTCACGCCCCAGAAACGCCGCCTCGGCCTTGTTGATGGCGACGACCCGGAACTCACTGTCGACGATGATGAGCCCGTCGGTGATCCCGTCGAAGATGGCCTGCAGCTGCTGTTTGCTCTTGAAGATGTCCTGCTGCATGCGGTCGAGGCGCCTCGCGCGGCCACGGCCTGCCAGCCACCCGAGTGCGAGTCCCACGACGAGCGCGACGAGAGCCGCCACGCCAACAGCCGCCGGGCCGAGGCCTGCGATCGCCATGCGTCCGACTCCCGTCCTGGCAAGAGGTGATGGTGGATGGGCGACGACGTCGGTGAGCTTCCCGCCCCCACCGAACCGGCGCTCGCCGGCGACGCCGAAACCAGACCTTCGCGCGTCATGGTAGCCCCCGACGTCGCGAGGTGTCAAGCCAGAACGCCTTGCGGCGCGGGGACTTCCGGCGCGCAGCGCTCGCCCGGGGCGGGCGGGAAACCCCGCCTCCTCCCCCGCATCCAAGGACACTTCAACCGGCCTCCGTACGGGTTCGGTCTTGACTCCGGATTCCCGAGCAACTACAAGGAGACCGTGGTCGCCGCGGACGGGCTTCTGCTGACCGGCCCGTATCCGGCGACCGGGAGAGAACCGGAACGCAACACAGGCGAAGGGAGCTCTCAACATGAGCTGGGACACTACACTGCCCTACACGGAGATGACGCTGCTCAATCTGGTGACGGCACTGGCGACGCTGGTCGTCGGTCTCGTGGTCGCCCGCATCATCCTCGCCGTCTTCAAGCGGCAGCTCAGGCGCACGAAGCTGTCCGACATCCTGATCGAGTTTCTCGCCCGCTTCTTCGCCATCCTGCTCTACGCCATCGTCGTCCTCATCGTGCTGGGCACGCTCGGCGTCGACGTCGGCGCGATCCTCCTGAGCCTCTCCGCGATCGTCGGTCTGGTGCTCGGTTTCGGCATGCAGGAGACCTTCAATAATATCGCCGCGGGGATCTGGATCGCCGCCCTGCGCCCGATCGACCTCGGCGAGTACGTGACGATCAACGGCATGTCCGGCACGGTCCGCACGGTCGGCGTCCTCGCCACCGAGCTGCTCACGCCCGACAACGTCTACATC
>CAZAQL010000060.1:0-16614 GCA_964487295.1 uncultured bacterium
CACTGATCCTCGTTGCAGGTCACCAGGTCGCGGTCCTGGACGAGCATGCCGCCGCCGACGAGCGCCCGCGTGTGGAGCTGCGGTCTGAGCCGGTAGTCGGTGAGATCCGGGAATGCCGCCTTCATGATCCGGCGATTCTTCTTCCCTCGCATGAGCTCGAGCGCGTTGCGGTAGTAGTCCGGCGCGATGACGGCCTCGACGAAGTGCGTCTCGTGGATGAGCTTCGCCGTCTCGATGTCGACACTCCGGTTGAGGGCGATGATGCTGCCGAACGCGGAGACCGGGTCACATGCCAGAGCCCTTTCGTAGGCCTTGTCGAGCGTCGTGGCGCTCGCGACGCCACAGGGGGTCGCGTGCTTGATGACTGCGGCCGTCGGGTCCGGGAACTCCCGCACGATCGAGAGCGCCGCGTCCAGGTCCATGATGTTGTTGTACGACAGCTCCTTCCCCGAGAGCTGCTCGGCGCGCACGACGCTCGGACCGACCATGTGGGGCCTCTGCGCGTAGAAGGCCGCGCGCTGGTGAGGGTTCTCCCCGTACCGGAGGTCGTTGAGCTTCTCGAGTTCGATGGAGACCGTCGCGGGGAGATCGTGTTCGGCATGCTCGTCGAAGGTCGCCAGGTAGCGGTGAATGGCCTTGTCGTAGTCCCTCGTTCGCGCGAAGGCCGCCACCGCGAGGCGGCGTCGCTCCTCGCCCGAGACATCCCCGCTCCCCCGGAGCATTTCGAGCACGCTCTCATACTGCTCCGGGTCGCTCACGACGACGACGTCCTCGAAGTTCTTCGCCGCCGCCCTGAGCAGCGTTACGCCGCCGATGTCGATCTGCTCGAGTGCCTCGTCGAGCGTCGTGCCCGCCGCCGCAGTCACCTTCTCGAACTGGTAGAGGTTGACGACCACCATGTCGATCCGGTCGATCCCCTCCTGGGCGAGCGTCGCCACGTGACTCTCGTTCGCCGTCTTGGCGAGGATGCCGCCGTGGATGTGCGGGTGGAGCGTCTTCACGCGCCCGCCGAGGATCTCCCCGGCCCCCGTGACGTCGGCGACGTCGCGGCACGCGACGCCGGCCGACCGGAGCCGGGAGGCCGTCCCCCCTGTCGAGATGATGTCCACACCGAGCTCCGCGAGACCCTGCGCGAACTCGGTGATCCCCTGCTTGTCGGAAACGCTGATCAACGCTCTCGAGACGCTCATGATGTGTTTCTCCCTGTTGACGTGCCCGCGCTCGAACCGCAGGCGCACTCGTGGGGATAGCTTCCATCGAAGCAGGCGACGCAATAGGCGTTCCTGGGCGGCGGGACCGACGCGAGCAGCCCCTCGAAGGAGAGGTAACCGAGGGAGTCGACGCCGATGAAACCCGCGATCTCCTCGACCTCGTTATTCGACGCGACGAGTTCCTCCCGGGTCGGTGTGTCGATGCCGTAGAAGCACGGGAAGCGAATCGGGGGTGAGGCGACTCGCAGGTGGATCTCCCTCGCTCCCGCCTTGCGGATGAGTCTCATGAGCTCGCGGCTCGTCGTTCCGCGCACGATCGAGTCGTCCACGACGACGACCCGCCGGCCGCGGAGCGTCTCCTCGACCGGGTTGTACTTGATCCGCACGCGCAGATCGCGGATGGACTGCTTCGGGTGGATGAACGTCCGCCCTATGTAGTGGTTGCGGATGAGGCCGATCTCGAGCGGCAGCCCGGAGGCCTCCGCGTACCCCATGGCGGAGGCGTTGCTCGAGTCCGGCACGGAGAACACGATGTCCGCGTCCGCCGGATGCTCTCTCGCGAGCGCCCGTCCCAGCTGCCTTCGCACGCCGTCCACCGACGCGTCGCGCAGCACGGAGTCCGGCCGCGAGAAGTAGATGTACTCGAAGATGCAGAAGCTGCGAGGGCCGCCAGGGGGCGAGAGACGGTGCGAGTGCGCGCCGTCGCCGTCGAGGACCACGATCTCCCCCGGCTCGACGTACCGCTCGTACTCGGCGCCGACGATGTCGAGGGCACAGCTCTCCGACGCGACCACCCACCCACCGGAAGCCAAACGTCCGAAGCAGAGGGGACGGTAGCCTCTGGGATCCCGGAGGGCCACGAGTCTCCCGTCAAGCATGAACAGGATGGAGTACGCGCCCTCGACGCCCGCGAGCGCCTCGCTCAGGATGTCCGGGATGGCCTCAGGCCCGGCGTTCGGGCGTGCGGCGTAGGCGCGAGCGATGAGGTGGAGGATGGTCTCGGTGTCCGTCGTCGTCCGGAAGATCGAGCCCTTCGACTCGAGGCGCGCCCGCAGGCTGCCGGAGTCCACGAGGTTGCCGTTGTGCGCGGCCGCGAGCTGTCCGCCCTGAAACCTCACGATCAGCGGCTGGGCGTTGATGAGCTGGCTCTGCCCGGTCGTGGAGTATCGCACGTGCCCGATGGCGACGTCGCCGGGCAGCCGGTCGAGGATCTCCTCGCTGAAGACGTGGCTGACCAGGCCCATCGCCCGGTGCTGGAAGGCCGTGCCCTCGTCCCACGTCACGATACCGGCGCTCTCCTGGCCCCGGTGCTGCAGGGCGTAGAGCCCGAGGTACGTCAGACGGGCCGCGTCGCGGTTGCCGGATACCCCGAAGATGCCGCACTCCTCGTGGAACAAGATGGCTCCTCTCCAATCGGTTAGCGGCGGCGCCGGGCCGGGCCGCGTCGCGGCCCGGCCGGCGGCCGCGCGGTCAGGTCGAGACGCGCTCGAGGACCTCCCGGTAGGCGTCGAGGAATCCCCCGAGATCCTGCCGGAAGCGGTCCTTGTCCATGATCTCGTCGGTGCTGGCATCGTGGAAACGGCACGTGTCCGGGGACACCTCGTCGCCCAGGACCATCTCTCCGTCCAGTGTCCCGAACTCCAGCTTGAAGTCTACGAGGCGCGTGTTTCTCTCGGACAGGAATCCCGTGAGGACTCTGTTGACCTCGAGGGCCGCCCGCTTCAGGTACTGCACCTGCTCGTCGGTCGCAAGCCCCAACGCCCGGACGTGCTCCTCGGCGAGGATCGGATCACCGAGATCGTCGTCCTTGAGGTAGAATTCAACGAGGGGCGGGTCGAAGGTCGTGCCCGGCTCGACCCCGAGTCGCTTGACGAGCGACCCGGCGGCGACGTTCCTGACGACGACCTCGAGCGGGAGCATCTCGAGACGCTCCACGACCATCTCGTTGTCCGAGATCTTCTCGACGAAGTGCGTGCGCACTCCGGCCTTCTCGAGAAGAGTGAAGAAATGCGACGAGATCTGGTTGTTCAGGACGCCCTTTCCGGCGATGACCTCGTGCTTCACCCCGTTGAAGGCCGTCGCGTCGTCCTTGAACTCCTGCACCATGCGTCCGGGCTCGTCCGTCTCCCACAGGATCTTGGCCTTGCCTTCGTACAGCGGCTGCGTCTTCTTCACGCCTCGCACTCCTTCTTTCCGGAGTCCCTGATCTCCAGCCTCTCGAAAACGGCATCGATCGCCGCCAGGTGCCTCTCGATCCCGGTGGCCTCCGCGATGCCGCCCCTGCCGAGGAGCTCGAGCGTTCTCTGGTCCTTCGCGATCTCGTCGTCGAAACTCGTGCCGCGACTCCTGGCGGTCATCGCGGCGGACTGCACTATGTCATACGCTTCGTCGCGAGAGAGGCCCTTCTCGACGAGCATGGTCAGCACCGTGCCCGAGGCGAAGAGCCCATTCGACGCGTCGATGTTCTGGCGCATCCTGTCCGGGCGGATGTCGAGACGCTCGACGACGCTCCGGAAGCGTTGGATCATGTAGTGCGCGAGTGTCGAGCTGTCGGGAAGGATGACGCGCTCGACCGAGGAATGGGAGATGTCCCGCTCGTGCCAGAGCTCGATGTTCTCGATGCCCGCCAGCGCGTTCGCCCTCAGAAGCCGGGCGAGGCCGCAGAGCTGCTCGCACTTGATGGGGTTGCGCTTGTGGGGCATCGCCGAGCTGCCCTTCTGCTTCTTGGCGAAGCCCTCGAGGATCTCGCTCGTCTCGGTCCTCGCCAGCAGGCGTATCTCCAGGGCCTGTCGCGCGATGACGGCACCGAGCACCGCGAGCGCGTTCAGGTAGCCCGCGTGCCGGTCGCGCGAGACGATCTGCGAGGAGATCGCTGCCGCCCGAATGCCAAGCGCCTCGCAGACGCGCCGTTCGACCTCAGGGTCGAGGTTGGCGTAGGTGCCGACGGCCCCCGAGATCTTCCCTGCGGAGGCGGCGCCGACGGCGACGGCGAACATGTCGCCGGCCCTCGAGAGTTCGTCCCACCAGTAGGCGAACTTGAGGCCCAGCGACGTGGGCTCCGCGTGCACGCCGTGCGTGCGTCCCATGATGGAAGTTCTCTCGTGCTCGAGCGCGAGGGAGCGGACGGCTTCGCAAAGGCCGTCGAGCTCCTCGAGGATGAGGCGTCCGGCGCGGTTGATCTGCGCTGCCGTGGCCGTGTCGAGAATGTCGGAGGATGTCATGCCGAGATGGACGTACCGGGCCTCGGGACCGATGGACTCCCCGAGCGCTTTCAGAAAGGCGATGACGTCGTGGTGGGTTTCCTCCTCGATCTCCTTCATCCTCGCGATGTCGACGGTGGCGCGCTTCTCGATGACCTCCACGGCCTCGGCGGGAACACGGCCCAGTTCGCTGAGGGCGCGGGCCGCTTCGACCTCGATCAGGATCCAGAGGTCGATGCGGGTCTCCTCGCTCCATACCTCCGACATCTCGGGCGTGCTGTAGCGTTCGATCACGATGCGTTCCTCGTTTCCACGGACTGCGGCCCGCCTGCTGCTCGGACTGTTGCCCTCTGCTGTTCCTCTGACCCTGGTCCGCCCCGCGAAGCGCCGGGCGGCGCCGCCGGGGCTGTCCGGCTCCGCGCTACTCCCACTCGATCGTCGACGGCGGCTTCGAGCTGACGTCGTAGCAGACGCGGTTGACGCCGCGGACCTCGTTGATGATGCGCGCCGACATCCGCTCGAGCACCTCCTGCGGCATCGGGTACCAGTGCGCCGTCATCCCGTCGTGGGAGTGCACGGCCCTCAGGGCCACGACGTGCTCGTAGGTGCGCTCGTCCCCCATGACGCCCACGGTTTTGACCGGCAGCAGCACGACGAAGGCCTGCCAGATGTCGTCATAGAGACCAGCCCGGCGAATCTCCTCGAGGTAGATCGCGTCCGCCTCGCGCAGCACGGCGAGGCGCTCCTCGGTGACCTCGCCCAGAACGCGGATGCCGAGTCCCGGCCCGGGGAAAGGGTGGCGGCCGAGGATGTCGGCGTCGATGCCGAGCTCGGCGCCGACCTTCCGGACCTCGTCCTTGAAGAGCATCCGGACCGGCTCGATGAGCTCGAGGTCCATCCTCTCCGGCAGTCCCCCGACGTTGTGATGGCTCTTGATCGTCGCCGAGGGTCCCTTGACCGACACGCTCTCGATGACGTCCGGATAGAGCGTGCCCTGCGCGAGGAAGCGGGCTCCGCCGATCCGCTTCGCCTCCTCCTCGAACACGCGGATGAACTCGTGACCGATGATCTTGCGCTTGCGTTCGGGGTCCGTGACGCCCCTGAGCTTCTCGAGGAATCTGTCGCCCGCCTTCACCACGTCGATCCTGATCCCCAGCTTCTCCCTGAGTCGCGTGATGACGTCGTGTTCCTCGTTCTTCCGAATGAGCCCGTTGTCGACGAAGATGGGAACGAGTCTGTCTCCGATCGCGCGGTGGATGAGCACCGACATCACCGACGAGTCGACGCCTCCCGAGAGAGCGCAGATGACCCTCGCTTCGCCGACCCTCTCGCGGATCTCCTCGATCGCCTCCTCGACGAACGATCTGGGCGACCAGTCCCCCTCGATGGCGCTGACGCGACGGACGAAGTTCTCGAGCAGCCGGCTCCCCTGCTTGGTGTGGATGACCTCCGGATGGAACTGGAGACCGTAGACGCGGCGGGCGTCGTCGCCCATCGCCGCGATCTTGCCGTCGGAGCTCCTTCCGAGCACCACGAACCCCTTCGGCGGTTCGGTCACCTCGTCGCCGTGGCTCATCCAGACCTGCGTGCGTTCGGAGAGCCCGTCGAAGAGAGGGTGCCCGCGGTCGGGGTCGAAGCCCATCGGCCCGTACTCGCGCGTCGCTCCGGCTGAGACACTCCCGCCGAGGGCCTCGGCGGCCGCGTGCATCCCGTAGCAGATGCCCAGCACGGGAAGACCCAGGCCGAAGATGCCCGGGTCGGGGCGCGGGGCGCCGTTCGCGTAGATGCTGGAGGGACCTCCCGAGAGCACGACGGCTCCCGCCGTCTCCGGGAACTCGGCAGCCGGCGTGTCGAACCGGACGACCTCCGAAAAGACGCCGAACTCGCGGATCCTCCGCGCGATCAGGTGCGTGTACTGCGAGCCGAAGTCCAGTATGACGACCGAGACGTGGCCCGTGTGGCTCCGGTCCGCGGTCCTGCCACCCACGGCTGCCGCGCTCCCCTGGGTCATGTGCTCCTCCGCTTGGCGTCTATCGGTACATTCCGACGTGCTGGCTTCTCTGCATGAGCTTCCCCTCCGAGCGAATGGAAGGAGCGATGACCAGCTCCGCCTGCTGGAGTTCGAAGATGTTCTTGGCGCCCACGGACCCCATACACGTCCTGATGGCCCCGACGAAGTTCTGGGTCCCGTCGTCGGTCCGCGCCGGACCGAGCAGGATCTCCTTGAGCGTTCCGGACGTTCCCGTCTTGACGCGGGCGCCCCGAGGCAGATCGCCGTGCGGGGTCGCCATGCCCCAGTGGTATCCGCTTCCGGGAGCCTCCTCGGCTCTCGCCATCGCTGACCCGATCATGACGGCGTCGGCTCCGGACGCGAAGGCCTTGCAGACGTCGCCGCCGGTGTCCATGCCTCCGTCCGTGATGATCGGGACGAACTTGCCCGTGCGCTTGTAGAAGAAGTCGCGGGCGGCCGCCGCGTCGACGGTCGACGTCACCTGCGGCACCCCGATCCCCAGCACGCCCCGCGTCGTGCAGGCCGCTCCGGGGCCGACGCCGATCAGCACCGCGTCCGCTCCCGCCTCCATGAGGTCCAGCGTCACGTCGTAGGTCACGCAGTTGCCGACGATGACCGGGATCGACATGGAGTCGATGAAGGCCTGCAGATCGAGCGTGTCGTACTCGGTCGAGATGTGGTCGATCGTGGCCACGGTGGACTGGACAACGAAGATATCCGCGCCGGCCTCCTCGGCCATCCTCCCGAACCGCTCGGCGCGGATCGGGGTTGCCGATACAGCCGCGACGCCCCCGGCCGCCTTGATCTCCTCGACGCGCTCCCCGACCAGTTGCTCCTTGATGTCCGGCTTGTAGAGTTCCTGGACGATGCGAGTCGCCTCTTCCGGCGTGGCGCCCGCGATGCGTCCGAGGACGTCCCCGGGTTCGTCGTATCGTGTCTGGACGCCTTCAAGATTGAGCACCGCGAGCCCACCGAGCTCCGACATGCGGACGGCCATCGTGACGTCGACGACGCCGTCCATCGCCGCCGCGAGGATGGGGACCGCGAACTCCATCTCCCCGAGCCTCCAGGTCGTATCGGTCTCCGCCGGGTTGATCGTGGTCCTGCCCGGGACGATCGCCACCTCGTCGAAGCCGAAGGCCTGCCGCGCCTTCCTCCCACGTCCGATGTACATCCCCATCGAGTCCTCCTGTCGAAGAGTGACCCCTGCGTTCTTTCTCTGCTGTCTTCCTACTTCGAAGCGTCCGGCCTGCTCCCCGGCTTCACGACGGGAACACCGTCACGGCACATGGGACAGTCGTCAGGGTCGTAGCTCTCGGCTGTCCGACGCACGAGCGACTCCGCGCGGGGTTCGAGGCCCGGATCGGTCATGCTCCGGTCCACGATGAACCCGTATCCGACGAGTTCGGCGCCGGCCTCACACACGAGTGCGGCGACCTCCTTGACCGAGCCGCCGGTCGTGACCACGTCCTCGATGACGAGGACGCGCTCGCCCGGACGGACGGCGAACCCCCGTCGGAGCGTCATGCGTCCGTCCTTCCGTTCGGCGAAGAGGAACCGGACGTCGAGAGCTCTCGCCACCTCGTATCCTATGACCACGCCGCCCAGTGCCGGCGACACGACCGTGTCCACGCGGTCATCCTTGAAACGACCGGCCAGAAGCCGGCCGAGTT
Source organism: uncultured bacterium (assembly GCA_964487295.1). Classification (GTDB taxonomy): domain Bacteria; phylum Joyebacterota; class Joyebacteria; order Joyebacterales; family Joyebacteraceae; genus JAPEKQ01. The sequence goes on from CAZAQL010000060.1 coordinate 8,096, forward strand.
CGCCGGCGTGGCCCGGGTGCTCGAGCGCGCGGGCGCACTGGAAGTACTCCCCGCTGTGCCGTCCCGACGTGAGGCGGAAGTGGCCCTCGCGCCGCGCGCCGGTCTCCTCAATGATGCGATCGACGCGCCCGGCCTCTCCGGCGCGATCCGCCTCGACCGCAACGGTCGTCTTCGAGACCGTATCTCCCTCTCGTCTCGTCAGCGTCACTCGCGCACCTCCAGCGTGCTCGACTCCTCGAGGATCAGCCTCGCCGCCTCGCTCGGCGGCCTGACCGAGTCGCGGATGGGCCGGCCGATGACGATGTAGTCGGCGCCGTTCTCGAAGGCCTCCTGTGGCGTCGCCACGCGGCGCTGGTCCTGGTTCGCCGCCCAGCTTGGACGGATGCCGGGCGTGATGATGAGGAAGTCCGGACCCATCGCCTCCCGGATGGCGCGGGCCTCCCAGGCGGATGAGACGACACCGTCGAGGCCCGCTTCCCGCGCTCGCTCGGCGAGTGCGAGAACCTCATCGACCGTGGACGCCATGCTCGTGAGCACCGTGATGGCGATGATCCTCGGCGTGGGAATGCCTCTCCTCGCAGCTTCCTCGCGGCTGGCCGCCACGGCGGCCTTCATCATCGCGGTGCCGCCCGCGGCATGCACGTCGAAGATGTCGACCCCGAGAGCCGTGGCCGCTGCCGCAGCCTCCCCGACCGTGTTCGGGATGTCGTGGAACTTGAGATCGAGGAAGACCCCGTATCCCGACTCCTTGAGCCGGCGGACGAAATCCGGGCCCTCCGCCGTGAACAGGCGGCTTCCCACCTTGAAGTGGGAGGCGTACTCGGCCGTACGATGCGCGAGATCGAGCGCCTCGTCCTTGGTGGGGACGTCGAGCGCGACGATCAGTCTGCTCGTGTGCTCTGCCATGCTGGTTCTCCCTTCCTGGCCAGGCCGGTGTAGCCGGCCAGCCGCTTGATTCCATCAGCGCGCGCGCGGCGCGTGAGTCCGTCCATGATGTGTGCGACGACGGAGGGGTCTCTGAAGAGCGCGGTTCCGACCTGGAACGCGCATGCGCCGGCCATCATGTACTCCAGCGCGTCCTCCGTTCGCTCGATGCCCCCCGACCCGACGATCGGGAGTCCGACTGCGTCCGACAGCTTCCAGACGAGGGCGACGTTCACGGGGCGCAGCGCGGGGCCGGAGAGCCCGCCGAAGCGATTCCCGAGCGCCGGCAGCGCGGCGTCGACGTCGATCCGCATGCCGGGGAGTGTGTTCGCCACGACGAGGGCGTCGGCGCCCGCCGCCTCTCCCGCCTGCGCGATGCTGAGCGCGTCTGCGACGTTCGGCGACATCTTGAGGAGCAGCGGCCTGTCCGTGGCGCCGCGTGCGGCAGCGACCACGCCGGCCACTCCCTCCGGGTCCGCCCAGAGGGGCAGTCCGGTTCGCGTCCCGCGTGCCCCCCTCACGTTCGGGCATGAGATGTTGAGTTCGAGGGCGGCGACCTTCCCGCTGTCACCGACCGCGCCGGCGAGCCGCGCGAACTCGTCCGGGGTCTCGCCGGCGATGCTCGCGATGATCCGCGTCGGCAGAGCGGCCGCCTCGGGGAGTTTCTCTCTCAGGAAGCGCTCGAGCCCGACGTTCTCAAGACCGATGGAGTTGAGCATGCCTCCTCGGGTCTCGGCGAGCCTGGGCGGAGGGTTGCCCGCGCGCGGCCTGAGCGTCACCGTCTTCGTCACGAGCGCGCCGACCCTCGTGAAATCGATGAGCCCCTCATACTCGGGGCCGTAGCCGACCGTCCCGGATGCGAGGACGAGCGGCGTTCCCAGCGTCATGCCGGCGAGTTCCACCGAGGGTTCAACCACGCGCAGCCTCCGTGTGGGCGATCCCGGCGACGAGTTTCGTCGCGTCGAAGACCGGTCCGTCCCGACAGACAGTGCGGTAGCCGTCGACCGTCTCCACGACGCAGCCGCGGCAGGCGCCGACGCCGCATGCCATGACCTCCTCGAGCGAGACCTGGCAGGCCAGGCCGTGCCGTGCCGCGATCCGGGCCAGGGCGTCCAGCATCGGTCGGGGACCGCAGCCGTAGACCAGCGTCCCCGCCGGAAGGGAGCCGGCGTCGGCGTCGAAGAGGTCGCAGACGGTGCCGCGTGCTCCAGTGCTTCCGTCGTCGGTAGCGATCCGGACCTCCTCGGGCTTGGGCAGCGTGCCGTGCAGCAAGTCGGTGGAGGAGCGTGCCCCGACGTAGATCGTGGTCTCGACTCCCCTCGCCGCGAGACGTCGGGCGAGAAGCCGAATCCCCGCGACCCCGATCCCCCCGGCGACCACCGCGGCCGATGGCTCGCTCACGACGAGCGCCTCCGCATGGCTCCCGCCGTTCTCCTTCACTGCCGTCACGGCGGGCATCGTGAAACCGGTGCCGAGCGGCCCGAGTATTCTGAGAGAGGCTCCAAGCGGCATCTGCGAGAGCGCGAGCGTTCCTGAGCCTCTGAGTTCGATCAGAAGCTCGATCTCACCGTCGGCGCCGAGACCGGCGACGGAGAACGGTCGTCGGAAGACCCGCTCGGGCCCCGTATCGACGTGCACGAACTGCCCGGGCTCTGCCGGGTCGAGCCGACCGTCGGGTCTACACGCCAACAGCAAGCTGGTCGCGCTCGGCGTCTCCCGAGCCGTGAGTACCGCTTGAACGTCGCGCCTCATCGTTTCCTTCCTCGAAGACCACGCCGCCGCCGGAAACGGTCATGCGCACGCGGCCCCTGAGCGTTCTGCCGATGTACGGCGAGTTGCGTGACTTCGAGTGGAACCAGTCCGCCGGGACGGTCCACGTCGCGTCCGGGTCGAAGACGACGATGTCGGCTCGAGCGCCGACCGCGAGTTCGCCGCCCGGGATGTCGAGCGCGCGCGCCGGTCCGATCGTGAGCAGTCCGAGCGCCTCCGCCAGCGACAGCGGTCCGTCGTGGACCAGGTGCGTCAGTGTCACGGGCAGGAGCGTCTCGATGCCGGTCATGCCGGGAGGCGCGACGTCGAACTCCACCTGTTTCTCTTCGAGCGCGTGCGGGGCGTGGTCGCTTGCGACGGCGTCGATCGTTCCGTCGGCGAGCCCCGCCTTGATGGCCTCGACGTCCCGCGCGGTCCGAAGCGGCGGATTGACACGGAGGCTCGTGTCGTAGGAGCGCACATCCTCGTCGGTGAGGCTGAAGTAGTGCGGGCATGTCTCACACGTGACAGCGATCCCGTCGGATTTCGCGCGTCGCACGAGCTCGACCGAGCCTGAGGTGGAGACGTGTGCGACGTGAAGTCTCGCGCCGCGGTCTGCTGCCAGGATGATGTCGCGAGCCACCATGACCTCCTCGGCGGCGGCGGGTACGGGGCGGAGGCCGGCTCTGGTCGAAGCGAGTCCTTCGTGCATGACTCCCTGTCCGACGAGGCTGAGATCCTCGCAGTGAGCGATGATGGGGCGGCCGACCATGGTCGCGTAGTCGAGCGCGCGGCGCATGACGTTCGCGTCCGCCACCGAGCAGCCGTCGTCGGAGAAGGCGATTGCGCCGGCGGCTGCCAGTTCGGCCATCCCCGTCAGCGTCTTCCCCTCGCGGCCCATCGTGATGGCCGCGATCGGGTGTACGGTGGCCAGTCTCCCTCGCGCCCTGACGTACTCGACCCACGACGGATCGTCGATCGTGGGCTCCGTGTTCGGCATCGCTGCGAGCGTTGTGACTCCGCCGTGGACGGCCGCGCGCGTGCCGCTCTCGATCGTCTCCTCGTCCTCGCGGCCGGGCTCGCGGAGGTGAACGTGGATGTCCACCAGGCCGGGCGCCACGACGAGGCCGGAGACGTCGATCCGCTTCGCGTTGTTCGCGTCGAGCGACGGTCCGATCGCCGCGACCGTTCCCTTCTCGATGAGCAGGTCCAGCTTCGCGTCGGTTCTCGAGGCCGGGTCGATGACGCGGCCTCCCGTAAGGATTATCCGCTTCATATGATCACCTCCGCGAGGATCTCCGGCTCGTCGACGCGCTCGGCGGCGCGCACTCGTGAGAGGAGGTAGAGGACCGCCATCCGGACCGCGACTCCGTTCGTCACCTGGTCGAGGATGACGGAGCGTGGGCCGTCGGCGACGTCTGGCGTGAGCTCGACTCCGCGGTTGATCGGTCCGGGGTGCATGATGAGCACGTCCGGTCGCATCCCGGCAAGACGTTCGCCGTCGATCCCGAACAGCTCCGTGTACTCGCGCAGGCTCGGGAGGAAGCAGCCCTCCTGGCGTTCTCGCTGAATGCGAAGGATGTTGACGATGTCCGCGTTCTCCGTCGCGGCTTGGATGTCGTGGCTGACCGTGACCCCCATGGCCTCGACCTCTGCCGGCATGAACGTCCGCGGGCCGCAGAGCGTTACCTCCGCACCCATCGTGACGAGCCCCCAGATGTCCGAACGGGCGACCCGCGAGTGGACGATGTCGCCGACGATGGTGACCCGCTTCCCATCGAGGTCGCCGACGTTCTCTCTCATCGTGAAGAGGTCCAGAAGGGCCTGTGTCGGATGTTCGTGCGGCCCATCGCCGGCGTTGATGATCGAGGCGTCGATGTGCTGCGTGAGGAAGTGCGGGGCGCCCGGCGAAGGGTGGCGCATCACGACCATGTCCACCTTCATGGCCTCGATGTTCCTGGCCGTATCGCGGAGCGTCTCCCCCTTCTTGAGACTCGACGTGGACGCCGAGAAGTTCATCACGTCGGCGGACAGACGCTTCTCGGCGAGTTCGAACGACATGCGCGTTCGGGTGCTCGCCTCGAAGAAGAGATTCACGACGGTGATGCCCCGGAACGTCGGGACCTTCTTCACCGGTCGGTCGAGAACCTCCCTGAACTTCGATGCCGTGTCGAGGATCGTCGTGATCTCGTCGCGGCCGACTCCCTCGAGGCCCAGGAGGTGCTTCTGACTCCAGCCCATTCCCTCCTCCTCGAGGCCGAGGGTGAAACACAGAGGACGGGTCACGCCCGCCGGAGCTGGCGACGACCCGTCCCTATGACCGTGTTTCGCTTCACCCTTTCTAGCCTCGCAGTGCTAGTTTAAAAGGCTACATCCTGTCTCAGGCTGCGAAGTATAGAACCGGACGCGGCCGTGTGCAAGCGCTTTCCGGCGATTCTCTGTGTCCTTTTCGTGAGGCCTCAGTCGCCTCTGAGCGGGACCACGCAGATGAAACGAAGGGGCCCCTCGCCTGTGTTGACGAAGTTGTGCTCCTCGTCCGGCTCGACGAGGAGCGCGTCGCCGGCTGCGAACTCCGCGTCGCCGTTCTCGGACTTGAGGACGCCGCTACCCTGAACGACGTAGACGACGTGCTCCCAGTCGTGCGCGTGCCAGGGCGTGTGACCTCCCCGGGCGAGTTCGAACAGCCGCATCGCGGCAGTCGGAGATCCGTCGGCGGCCGTGATCAGACCAGCTTTGCTGACGCCCAGCGCGCCCTCGACCTCGATCGGGCCGGGTGCGCGGTCGGCGGCTCTCATGTGCTTCATCGAGGCTCCTTCCGTTGCGCTCAGGATCCGCCCAGCAGCCGCCCGATCTGGCGGGCCGGATAGGCGAACGCATCACTCCAGACGAGGTGTTTGAGGAGCAGGACCAGGAACAGCGCGGCGAGCGCCCGAAGCGAGTCTCGCTCGCTCTCCAGCGCCGTGCGCGCCGAGTACCGGTGCGCGCTGCTCTCCTCGACGGGCGTGACCCGCGGGAACCACCGCGGCACGCGGGAACGATACGCGGGATACGAGTTCGGGAACTGGTTGGTCAGGATCCGTTCCTCCCAGGCGATGATGGCCGCGTACTGCAGGAAGAACAGCACGGGGAAGACCCAGAGCAGCCATCCGACTCTGGAGAGCACGATGAGCCCCATGGCGAGCAGGAAGTTCCCGATGTAGAGCGGGTTCCTGACGCGTGCGAACGGTCCCGCGGTCACGAGCTCCTTCACGTTCGTGCCCCGAGTGCGCGTCCTCTTGCCCGCGTAGCCGACCGCGTGCAGGCGGGTGAGCTCTCCGGCGAGGATGAGCGCGAGCGACACTGCGAGGACGGGGGCGGGCAGCCCCGCCGGCGTCGGCCAGAAGAGAACCACGACCACGAGCGCGAGCGGCGTCACGCCGCGCGCCCTGAAGAGCGCGCCGCCGAACGCCTCCCACGCTGTCATTCCGGACGTGGCCTCGTGTCTCTCCGACATGTCTCCGTCTCCGCCGTGCCGCTCCATTCCCGACCGTCGCCGGGGAGGATAGCAGGTCTGTCGCCGGCGCGCCAGACAAGATGCGGGGGCCGGTCCCCCGGCCCCCGCGCTGCTCCTCCCGCTTTCGCCTCCGGCGCCTGCGGTTCGCCAGGCCGCCGCTCGCGGCGGCCAACCGCCAGGCTGCTGCCGAAGGCAGCAGTCCTACTTCAGCATCACCATCTTGTGGCTCTCGACGAAGTTCGGCGCGGTCATGCGGTAGAAGTAGACGCCGCTGGCGCACTTCGCTCCCGCATCGTCCGTGCCGTCCCACACGACGAAGCCACTGGCGCCCGCTCCGAGCTCCTCATCGAGCAGCGTGCGAACGACCTTGCCGGCGACGTTGTAGACCTCGATCGTCGCAGGGCCCGCCTCGCGGACGCTGTAGGCGATCTTCGTCACCGGGTTGAACGGGTTCGGAACGGCGTGTGACAGCGCGTTCCTGAACCCGTCGTCGACCACCCCGGTCGGATCGGTCGTCGGCGTCTGGCCGAAGTAGGTCATGATGTTCTGCATCAGGTTCACCCGGTCCGCGATGCCCGTATTGAAGTAGCCCGTTGAGGGATCGCGACTGTCCATCATGAACTCGATGCCGAAACCGAGTGACACCGTCTGGTAGCCCAGCGTCGGGTGCGTGTACGCGACGCCCGCGGGCAGCTCGCTCGAGTCGAGCTTCTCGTAGAGCGCGACCGTCTGCGTCGCCGGGGACGTACCCGCCAGCGGCTGGATGACGTCGAACTCCATGAGCACCGGGCAGCCTCCGGCAAGCACGCACTCGCCGTCATCGTGGTCCATGAACGTGAACGGTCCGCCGGCGTCCTTCAGCGTCGGGACGCTGTCGACCGTGACGTCGCCCAGCTCGTTCTGGACGTAGTCGACGGCCAGCCAGAGGTCCAGGAAGTTCTCCGAGTCGTCTCCGGCCTCGGCGAGCTCGTAGGCCCAGTCGTTGCCGGTGATCAGGAGGTTCCTCTCCTTGCCAATGCCGGCCTCGTTGAGCCAGCTGATCACGTTCTGCTGGTCAACGCGCCAGAAGCAGTACGAGTTGAACTCGTCCGTGAACCAGATGATGGTGTCGTAGTACTTGTAACCCATCGTGTCCGGACCCTGGGAGTCGGCGCTCCCCGAGGGGACCTCCACGTCGTAGGTCTCCCACTCGTAGCCCAGGATACCCAGGGCCTCGCGGAAGTAGTACTCCGAGCTGTGGAAGTAGTCACGCCGCTCGCTCGGGATCAGGCGACCGTGCTTGTCGACCAGAAGCAGGCCGGGATCGGTCGTCGTGGCCTCGATCGGCAGGATCGAGATCTCGAAATAGCTGTTCGGCGCGGCGCCGGGATAGGTCGCGGTGTTGCCGACGCCGTCGAGCGCCTCGAAGTAGTAGAAGATCTCCGAGCCGCGGGCCATCTGGTTCGCCGGCGGCGGACAGATCCAGTCGTTGCCGATCGGGTCCAGCCGGCGGCAGGTATAGGCTTCCCAGGTGTCGCCCCCGTCGTCCGACGCCATGAGCGTCAGCGCGGCGATATCGTCGTCGTCCTTGACGGAGATCTCGGCCGAGTCGAGGAGCGCGTCGCTCATCTGCTCCCAGTACCAGTCGTTGAACCGGTCCCAGTTGCCGTACGTGAAGGACGTGCCCGGGTCGCCGGACGGAATCCCGACCTCGGCGTAGGTGACGAAGAACCCGGCCATGTGCGTGCCCGGCGCGGCCGGATCCTGGTTGTAGTTGCGGAACTGGATGGCGAGCCAGTCGTTGCCCGCGAAGGCGTCCCAGTCGTCAGTCTTGGTGTTCCAGTACGGACCGCCGTACCACGCGCCCGGGTTCTCGTCGACGAACCCGTCGAGGCTCGTCACGCACGCCTGGTTGTCGTTCGAGGCGAGCCAGACGTCGTAGAGGTCGTTCGACTCGACGGGGCAGTCGAGCCAGTAGTCCCAGCGGCCGACGAGCTTCTCGGCTCCGCTGATGTCGATCGGCGGGCTCACGAGGTAGGCGGTCTCCCCGTCGATCATCTTGTAGGTCGTCGGATCGCACGCCGCGTACATCCAGCCCGTACGGTTCTCGCACGTGAACGGCCGGCCGTTCTGGAAATCGACTCCGTAGAGGCCTCGGTAGTAGGTCAGGCCGACAGCGCCGGTCTGCGGCAGGTCCTCGTGGACCCAGCCGTTGTCGCCGGGCGACTCGGCGTCGTCGGTCCACACCGAGACGCCGTTGACCTTGAGATTGAAGTTGTCCAGCTGCCAGGCGCCGTCCTGCACCGAATTGAGCGGCGAGTTGTTGTACTGGTCCTGAGCCGAGTAGGCCTCGTCCGTCTCGACGCGCAGGCGG
>CAZAQL010000061.1:0-16162 GCA_964487295.1 uncultured bacterium
CGCTCCTGATGGGATTCGGATGCTCGGTCCCCGCGATCATGGCGACGCGCACGCTCGAGTCACGACGCGACCGGGTCCTGACGACGCTCCTCGTCCCGCTCATGTCGTGCAGCGCGAGGCTGCCCGTCTACATTCTCATCGCGGGCGCCTTCTTCGCGGCGCGCGCCGGAACCGTCGTCTTCGCGCTTCATCTCATCGGCGTCGCCATCGCCGTCGTCGTCGGACGCATTCTCTCGAAGACGATCTTCCGGGCGTCGTCGGAGCCCTTCGTCATGGAGCTCCCGCCGTATCGCCTGCCCACCGCGCGGGGTCTGCTCGTGCACATGTGGGAGCGCTCGCGCATCTATCTGCAGAAGATGGGCGGGGTCATCCTCGTCGCGTCCATCCTGCTCTGGTTCCTGGGCACCTTCCCGCAGGCCACGGAGCTCTCGCGTGACTACGACGCGGAGATCGAGTCGCTCCTGCGGGCGGGCGCGACGACGCAGTCCGCTGAGGTCGAAGCCATCCGCGCCGAGCGCGCCGCCGAGAAGCTGTCGCTGACCTACGTCGGGCGCGCCGGACGCGCGCTGCAGCCGGTCATCGAGCCGCTGGGGTTCACCTGGGAGATGGGCGTGAGCCTCGTCACGGGCTTCGTCGCCAAGGAGGTCGTGGTCTCGACGCTGGGCGTCCTCTATCACGCCGAGAGCGACGGAGCCGGAGACGGCGGCACGCTGGCTCGCACTCTCTCAGCCCCGGAGAGCGGGATCACTCCCCGCGCGGCCTTCGCGTTCATGCTCTTCGTTCTCCTCTACACACCGTGTATCATCACGGTGATGACGATCTACCGCGAGATCGGCGCCCGCTGGATGTGGTTCTCTCTCGGGTATCAGACCGCGCTCGCGTGGCTCGTCAGCTTCGCCGCCTACCAGATCGGTGGGCTTCTCGGGTTCGCCTGACCGCACAGCCACAACATGCCAGGAGGCAACCATGTACCGTCACGGTGTCCGCTCCTCGGGCGTTCGTCCGGCGTCGGGGCCGGCGGCCCTCGCCGACATGCCCGCGCCGGTTCGCACATCGACCATCGCCTTCATCCCTGTCGTCGTGTTCGCGATCGCGCTCTGCGTCGCGGCGCCGGCCACGGCGCTTCCGCCGGAGTCCTTCCCACCGCCTCCGCCGACGCGCGTCGAGACCGTGATCGACACGGTGCACGGCGTTGCGATCGCCGACCCGTACCGGTGGCTCGAGGACTTCGCGTCAGAGGCGGTGCAGACGTGGGCCGACGAGCAGAACGACTACACCGATTCGGTGCTCGGCGCGGTGCCGGGCCGCAACGCCATTGACGCCAGGCTCGAGGAGCTCTTCGAGATCCCGGCGATCGGCTCTCTCTGGGATCGTGAGGGACGGATCTTTTTCATGAGGCGCGACCCCTGGAACGAACAGATGGTGCTCTATCTCCGCGAGACGTACGACGCCGAGCCTCGCGTCATCGTCGACCCGGACGAGCTCGGTTCCGACGACGCGCCGGTCAGCCTCGACTGGTGGTACCCGTCATACGACGGACGGCTCCTCGCGTACGGGACCTCCGAGAGCGGCAGCGAGATGAGCCGGCTTCGGATCATGGACGTCGACACGGGCGAACACCTGCGCGACGAGATCCCGAACACGCGAGCCGCGGGCGTCTCATGGCTCCCTGACGGGACCGGCTTCTACTACTCCCGCTTCCCCGCGCGGGGCGAGGTCCCGGACTCGGAGATCTTCTATCATCGCAAGGTCTACTTCCACACCATCGGCGATGACCCGGCCGACGACCCGCTGATCTACGAGGATCCGGAGAGCATCTACACATGGCCCAGCGCGGCCGTCTCGCGCGACGGACGCTACGAGATCGTCTACGCCCATCAGGGCGGCACCCGGAACGACATCCTCTTCCGCGACCGCACGGCGGACGGGGAGCTCACGCCGCTCATCGTCGGCGAGGACGCGCGCTCCTGGGGTCCCGTCATCGACGGACGCCTCTACCTCCTCACGAATCTGGACGCCCCGATGGGCCGGGTCTTCCGAGTGGACCTCACGAGCCCCGCGCGCGAGAACTGGGAGCTCATCATCCCGGAGGGAGAGCACAGCATCAGCTGGATCAGGGAGGCCGGAGACCGACTGCTCGTGCACACGCTCGAGAACGCTGAGTCGGCGCTCCGCGAGTACTCGCTCCAGGGCGAGATGCTGCGGGAGATCCCGCTTCCGGAACACTGCAGCGTCGGAGACGTGACGGCCGACTGGGGGCGGGACGACGCCTTCCTGCTCGTCAGCTCCTTCCTCCTCCCGCCGACGGTCTACCGCTACTCGATCCCGACCGGCGAGATGACCGAGTACATGTCGGTCGAGGCCCCGGTGGACCGCGACCCGTACGTCACCGAGCAGATCTGGTACGAATCGAAGGACGGGACGCGCGTCTCGATGTTCGTGACGCGTCGCCGGGACATGCCGAGAGACGGTTCGAACCCGACGCTCCTCAACGGATACGGCGGCTTCGGGGTGGCGACGACGCCGGGGTTCACACGCAACGTCTACTGGTGGCTCGAGCACGGCGGCGTGCTGGCCACGGCGAACCTCCGCGGCGGGAGCGAGTACGGTGAGGCGTGGCACCGCGATGGGATGCTCGAGAACAAGCAGAACACGTTCGACGACTTCATCGCCGCCGCCGAGTGGCTCATTGACAACGGCTACACGAGCCCGGAGCGGCTCGCCGTCCGGGGCGGCTCGAACGGCGGCCTGCTCGTCGGGGCGTTCATCACACAGCGGCCAGACCTGGCCGCGGCAGCCATCTGCGACGTCCCGCTCCTCGACATGGTTCGGTACCATCGCTTCTACGGCGCCATGATCTGGACCCCGGAGTACGGCGATCCCGACGACCCCGACCAGTTCGAGTACCTCTACGCCTACTCGCCCTATCATCGCGTCGACGAGGCGGCCGACCACCCGGCCGTCTTCTTCACGGCCGGCGAGTCCGACTCGCGCGTCCACCCGGCGCACGCGATGAAGATGACCGCGCGACTGCAGGCGCTCATCCCGCGCGAACGGACGGACGCGTCGGGGAGCGCCCGGGGTTCCGCACCGAAGGAGGATGTGACGACGGTCCGCCCCGTTCTGCTGCGACTCGAACGTCAGGCCGGCCACGGACTCGCCGCCAGGATGAGCCGAGTCCGTGAGCAGTACGTCGACTACTACTCCTTCCTCGCGTGGCAGCTCGGGATGCTCGAGTAGCGAGCCGCTCTCGGACCCGGCCGACCCGCGCACGGGGAACGCCCCCGGGGGAACGGCTCCGCAGGCGGCCGCTCCCCAATGCCTCGCACGAGAGCTCCCCTTGCGCGACCGGCCCCGCATCGGTAGAATGGGCCAACCATCGCTCACGGCTCACAGGAGTGTGCTCGTGCGCTATGCGCAGGTCGTGTTCGACAACGTCGCCCGCACGCGCGGACTGAAGACGGGATGGGGCTTCGCCGCGGTCGTCTTCGGCTACGACCGCCGGATCCTCTTCGACACGGGAGCCCGCCCCGACAAGCTTCTCTCCAACATGCTGGCGCTCCGCGTCTCGCCGTCGGAGGTTGACGCCGTCGTGATCTCACATGCACACGATGATCACATGGGTGGTCTGATGGGCTTCCTCAGAGCGAACCACCGGATCGAGGTCTACCTCCCGGAGAGCGTCACACCGGACCAGGTCGAGCTGGTCGAGAGAACCGGCGCCGTGCCCGTCATCGTCGGCTGTGAAGGGGAGATCGCACCGGGCATCGCCACGACCGGCACGCTCGGGGGTCGACTCGCAGAGCAGGCGCTCATCCTCGACGGCGACGGCGGCACGACGCTCATGACGGGATGCGCGCATCCCGGTCTCGACGTCCTGGTGAAGGCCGCGCGCGATCTGACAGGATCCCCTGTGCGGCTCGTGGTCGGGGGGTTCCACCTGCGACGAGAGAGCAAGAGGGCCGTCGGCGAGCTTGCCACCAGATTGCAGCGGCTGGGCGTCGAGCTTATCGCGCCGTCCCACTGCACGGGCGAGGAGAGCTCGAACATTCTGGCGGAGGTTTTCGGCGAGGGCTATGTCCCGAGCGGGCTCGGCACCAGAATCCCGCTCGTGTAGGATCCCGGTGAGGATCGGATGTGGGACCGCGGGGGGCGCGACCCGAGTTGCGCGAGGGACGTCCCCGGCATCGGATGGTGAGAGACGCCCCCGGCGTCGGATGGTGAGGGACGCTCCCGTCTTCGGATGGTGAGAGACGCCCCCGGCGTCGGATGGTGGGCGATGTTCGTGGGTGTGGAGGGTGAATTGTCCGAACTCCGTCGCGAGCTCACACTGCTCGACGTTTTCTGCGTCGCCGCCGGAGCCATGATCAGCTCCGGCCTCTTCGTGCTGCCGGGCATCGCCTTCGCGAAGTCCGGTCCGGCGGTCGTGCTCGCGTACGCTCTCGCCGGCGTGCTTGTCATCCCGACGTTCCTGAGCCAGTCGGAGCTCGCCACGGCGATGCCGAAGGCGGGCGGGACCTACTTCTACATCGAGCGTAGTCTGGGGAGCGCGTTCGGGACGGTCGGCGGCATGGCGTCCTGGCTCTCTCTGTCGCTTAAGAGCGCCTTCGCGCTCGTCGGCATGGGCTCCTTCGCCGTCCTCCTCTTCCCGGACATCAGCGTCTGGCAGATCAAGGCCATCGCGTCCGCCCTCTGCATCATCTTCATGGCCATCAACCTCATCGGAGCCCGGCACGCTGGCCGCCTCCAGTCCGTTCTCGTGATCGGGCTCCTGGCCGCCATCGGGTACTACCTCGTCGTCGGGCTTCCGCAGGTGGACGTGACGCGGTTCGCTCCGTTCATGCCACGCGGGAACAAGGCGCTCTTCGCCACCGCGGGACTGGTGTTCGTCTCGTTCGGCGGGCTCACGAAGATCGCCAGCATCGCCGAGGAAGTTCGCAATCCGGGGCGGAACGTCCCGCGCGCGATGTTCCTGGCCTTCGGCATCGTGACGACGCTCTACGTCCTGGCCGTGTTCGCGACGGTAGGGGTGCTTGGCCCCGACGTGCTCGCGGGCTCGCGGACGCCGCTCTCGGACGCCGCGCGTGCCGTCGCGGGAACCCCGGGCCTTATCGTCCTAACCCTCGCAGCGCTCGTGGCCTTCACGACGACCGGGAACGCCGGGATCCTCTCCGCCTCACGCACTCCGATGGCGATGAGCCGGGACAAGCTCCTCCCGCCGGTGCTTGGACACATCAACAAGCGCTGCGGCACCCCCCACGTCGCGATCCTGATGACCGGCGCGTTCATGATCTCGGTGATCGTCTTCCTCGATCTCGAGACGCTGGTCAAGACCGCCTCGACCATGATGATCCTGCTTTTCATGCTCGTGAACGTCTCGGTCATCATGATGCGGGAGAGCCGCATCCAGGGGTACCGTCCGACGTTTCGATCCCCGCTCTACCCGTGGGGGCAGGGCGCAGCGATCCTCGTCTACGCCTTCCTGCTGTTCGAGATGGGGGCCATCCCGTTGGCCATCGCGGGCGGTTTCTTCGCGGTCAGCCTGTTGTGGTACTTCCTGTACACGGGAATCCACGAGACGAGGGACTCCGCGCTGATCCAGATCGTCCAGCGCGTGATGTCGCGCGACCTCGGCTCCTCGCCCCTCGAGACCGAGCTTCGCGGGATACTCCAGGAACGCGACAGCATTGTTGAGGACCGGTTCGACACCCTCATCAAGGCGAGCACGGTCCTCGATATCGATCAGGCCGAGGGGGTCGACGCGTTCTTCCGCCGGATCTCGAAGGTGCTCGGACACGAGCTCCGCATGGAGCCCGACACGATCCTGGATCTGCTGCGAAGGAGGGAGGCGGAGTCGCCGACGGCGCTCCGTCCGGGGCTGGCCATCCCGCACATCGTCGTGGAGGGCGAGGGCGTGTTCAGCATCCTGCTCGCGCGGTCCCGGCCCGGCATCTCGTTCGACGACGAGATGCCGCCCGTGCACGCCGTCTTCGTTCTGATCGGTTCACGGGACGAGCGGAACTATCATCTGAGGGCGCTCATGCACATCGCGCAGATCACCCAGGCGCCCGACTTCGACGACCGCTGGGCGGCAGCGCGAAGCCCGGAGGAACTGAGGAACATCATCCTGCTCGGGGAGCGCCGGCGCGACCACGCCTAGGAGGCGCGGGGACGATCCTCCCCGCCTTGCGGCCTCGCGCTCGTCTTGCCCTTCTCCGCTCCGCCCGTCCTAAGCTCCGTCGTTCTGATCACCCGATCGCCGTCGTTGAGGGACACGCGGTTGCGTCCGCCGCGCTTCGCCTCGTACATCGCCACGTCCGCGGACGAGACGAGCTCCTCCGCGGTCGACGCCCTGACGACGGGCCATGAGGCGGCTCCGAGGCTCACGGTCACGTTGAGCGCCTGCCCTCCCCACTCGACCTTCGTCCCGGCGACGATCCGGCGGATCCGCTCGGCCATCGCTCCGGCGTCGTTGAGCCCCATTCCCGGAGCCACCACGAGAAGCTCCTCGCCGCCGTAACGGCACGCGATATCGCCCGACCGGATGCTCTTCTCGATCACACGACTCACCGCGATCAGGACCGCGTCCCCGGCGTCGTGACCGAACGTGTCGTTGAAGTCCTTGAAGTTGTCGATGTCCAGCATCAGGACGCTGACAGGGACGCCGTGTCGAACGGAGCGTGAGAACTCCTCCGCGAGGCGCCGCATGCCGAAGCGCCGGTTGAGCAGATGTGTCAGCTCGTCGACGGCCGCCAGATCCTCGACCTTCTGGTGCATGATCGCGGTCGCGAGATACGGCGCCGACTGCTTCCTCATCGTCTCGAGCAGCGCCCGCTGGTCCGCGTTGAGTTCCCCGCGCGCGCACGAGAGCGCCACGAGCCCCACCGCCCGCTGCTCGGCCATGAGCGGAACCAGTCCGATGGACTTCGGGCGCATCCCGCCGAACGGGGTCGACGTCCGGAACCAGGAGAACCCGTCGCGTTCGGGCACGATGTGGACCGGATTGCCCGTCGCGAGCGCGCGGCTCGCAAGCCCCTGCTTCGCGTCGAGCGTGTGCGGGAGCGCGTCGGTGACGTCCACGCCGAAGGTCTGCATGAGCTCCATGCGCGAACCGGTGTCGGCATAGAGCATGCCGGCCGTCGCCCCGCAGATGCTCGCGAGACCCTTGAGGATCTTGCCCGTCACGACGTCGAGGTCCATGGTCCCGGAGAGCTCCGTCAGAAGAGCGCGCGTCGTGCTCTCCACCGAGATCCTCCGCCCGATGGCCTCCGTCATGCCGTTGAAGGCGCTCGCCATCTCCCCGATCAGATCGTCGCTCGTCACGTCGAGCATGCAATCGCCCGCGCACTCGCCGCCCGTCCCCTCCGCGTGCGCGACGGCCTCGTTGATGTGGGTCATGCCGTCCACGACCCGACGCATCTCGCGGGACACGAAGAGACGGAACAGCAGGAAGTTCGCGCCGCCGACCGTGAGGCCCGCGCCGAGGCACATCGCAAAGAAATGCGGCGTCATGGCCTCGGACGAGCCGAGCGTCCACGAGGCGAACGGCGGGAAGAGAACCCCAACGCCGACGCCGAAGGCGAGCATCGACGCCAGGAGCTCCCGGAAGACGCTGCGGCGCCTCATCGGGAAGAGGAGCCGACGCCAAGCCGGCCCGGACGATGTCTGCATGATGGTTCCCCCTTCAGGAATTTCGGTCGCGCACCCTGATGGAGTGGAAGGTTGCAAGACATGTGCCACTGACTGTGCAATACGCGCGCCCGTCCGCACGGGGAAAACCCGCACGCTCTGGGCCTTTTCCTGCTGGAACAGCGGCCCCGCGGACGCTATCATGAGCGTTCGAGCCGCGGAACGGGGCGATGCCGGTGCACCGTGCGTGACCCCGGGACCCGCGCCGGTCCGTCGCCTGCCCGGTGGTTCCTGTCGGCACCCGCCAAGGAGGCCCGTGAGATGCGCATCGCGATCGCCCAGCTCAACCCGACGGTTGGGGACTTCTTCGGGAATCTCGCGAAGATCGAGGGCGCGCTCGAGTCTGTCGGCGCGGACGCGCCCGACCTCATGGTCCTGCCGGAGCTCTTCCTGACCGGCTACCCGCCACAGGATCTCCTCGAGCGCGACTGGTTCGTCGACGCGGCCGAGCAGGCGCTCGCACGACTGCAGCAGCTCTCCGCGGACCACCCGGAGACCGGCATCCTCGTGGGGAGCGTCCGGAGATCCGGGTCCATCACCGGCAAGGGCCTCTGCAACGCGGCCGTCCTGCTCGAGCGCGGTCGCGTCCTGGCGACGGTGCACAAGACACTCCTGCCGACCTACGACGTCTTCGATGAGGCGCGCTACTTCGATCCGGCCGGCTCGACCGGCCCGGTCGAGTTCCGGGGGCGCAGGCTCGGCGTCACCATCTGCGAGGACGCGTGGAACGACCCGTCCCTCTGGCGCACGACGATCTACGAAGCGGACCCGGTGGCGGCGCTCGCTGCGCAGGGCGTCGACTTCATGATCAACATCTCGGCCTCGCCGTTCTACGCCGGGAAGGACGAGGTCCGCTACCGCCTGATGTCCGGACACGCCTCGCGACACGGATGTCCCGTCGTGCTGGTCAACCAGGTCGGCGGCAACGACGAGCTCGTCTTCGACGGGCGCAGCCTCTGCGTCCTCCCCGACGGGACCCTCGCGGAGTACATGCCGGCGTTCGAGGAATCCGTGCGCATCGTCGACCTCGATGCGCCCGGCGAATCGCGCGGGTTCCAGAGAGACGACCCCATCGCCTCAGTCCGGCGGGCGCTCGTCCTCGGACTCCGGGACTACGTTCGCAAGTGCGGGTTCGACTCGGTCCTCGTCGGGCTGTCGGGCGGCATCGATTCGGCCGTGGTCTGCGCTATCGCCGTCGAGGCGCTGGGCGCAGACAGCGTCCGCGGGGTCACGATGCCCTCGCCGTACTCGTCGGACGGGAGTGTCGCGGACTCGGAGCGGCTCGCCGCGAACCTCGGCATCCGTCTCGACACGATCCCGATCGGCGGGACCCTCTCAAGCTACATGGACATGCTCGGCGAGCACGTGACGCGAGATGGTGTCTCGGTCGCGGAGGAGAACATCCAGGCGAGGATCCGCGGCAACGTGCTCATGGCCATCTCCAACGAGACCGGAGCGCTCCTGCTCTCCACGGGCAACAAGAGCGAGCTGGCCGTCGGCTACTGCACCCTGTACGGGGACATGAGCGGTGGGCTGGCCGTCATCGCGGACGTGCCCAAGACGATGGTCTACGCGATCGCGCGTCACTTGAACGAGAGCGGCGAGGTGATCCCGCGCTCGACGATCGAGAAGCCTCCCTCGGCCGAGCTTCGTCCCGACCAGACGGATCAGGACACCCTGCCGCCGTACGACGTGCTCGACCGCATCCTCGAGCTCTACGTCGACCGCGGGGTCTCGCCGAAGGACATCGCGGCAAACGGCCTCGACCGGAAGACGGTCGAATGGGTCGTCAACGCCGTCAACAGCAACGAGTACAAGCGTCGCCAGGCTGCTCCCGGTCTCAAGGTGACGAGCAAGGCGTTCGGGACCGGGCGGCGGATGCCGATCGCGGCCGTCTACGACGCCTGGCGCGAGTAGCGCCGGTCCCCCGACGCGCGAGGACGGACACGGAACAACCGGACACACTCAACGGAAGGGACAGCGATCGTGAGAGACCCCAGACTGGAGAAGTTCGCGCAGGTTCTCGTCAACTACTGCCTCGGGGCCGAGAAGGGCGACGCGGTGCTCATTCGCGGCGAGTCCGTCGCCGAGCCGCTCATCCGGGAGATCTACGCGGAGGCGCTCCGCGCCGGCGCGCACCCGATGCTCCGGCTCTCGCTGCCCGGAACGAGCGAAGCGTTCTACGACATCGCGAAGAAGCACCAGCTCACCTACGAGAGCCCGTTCGCGCAGCATGAGATCGAGAACATCGACAAGCTGATGTCGGTCCGCGCGACGACGAACACGAAGGCCCTGTCCAGCGTCGACCCGAAGAAGCAGGCCGTCGCCCGGAAGGCGCAGACGAAGTGGATGCAGACGTTCCGCGACCGCTCCGCGGCCGGGGATCTCCGCTGGTCGTTGACCCAGTACCCCTGCGAGGCCTACGCTCAGAACGCTGAGATGTCGCTGCCCGAGTACGAGGACTTCGTCTACCGCGCCTGCATGCTCCACCGGAAGGACCCGGTCGCCGCGTGGCGCTCGGTCCACCGGAAGCAGGCGAAGATCTGCAAGGTGCTCAACCAGTGCAAGAAGCTCCGAATCGTCCGCGAGGGCACCGACATCGCGATGAGCGTCGCCGGCCGGACCTGGATCAACAGCGACGGCCGGACCAACATGCCCTCGGGCGAGGTGTTCACGGGACCGGTGGAGGACTCCGTCGAGGGAACCATCCGCTACTCCTTCCCCGCCATCTGGGGCGGCCGAGAGGTCCACGGCATCCAGCTGACGTTCAAGAACGGGAAGGTCGTCAAGGCGACCGCCGAGAAGGGAGAGGACTTCCTGCACGCGACGCTCGACACGGACCAGGGAGCCCGTTTCGTCGGCGAGGTCGCGGTCGGCACGAACTACAACATCCAGCGCTTCACGAAGAACATCCTCTTCGACGAGAAGATCGGCGGCACGGTACACATCGCGGTGGGCGCGTCGTATCCCCAGTCCGGCGGGCGCAACACCTCGAGCGTGCACTGGGACATGATCACCGACATGCGTGACGGCGGCAGGATCTACGCCGACGGGAAACTGATCTACAAGGACGGCCAGTTCGTCCTCGACTAGCGGCCGCTCGTGCCGTCGCTGCGGGCGTGCAGTGCGCGGGACCGATTCGCCGGCACCGCCGCCGCACGCCGGCGCGCCCGGGCCCGGCCCGCAATCTGCGAAGAACGGAGGAGAGACGTGCGAGACGAGAGATATGCGAAACTGGCCGACGTGCTGGTCAACTACTCCGTGGCGGTGAAGCGGGGGCACCTCGTCCAGATAAGCGGTCCGACGATCGCGGAGCCGCTCATCACGGAGGTCTACCGCGCCGCCATCAAGGCCGGCGGCCACGTCGCGACGCGGGCGTATTTCCCCACGCACGCGGAGATCTTCTACAACACCGCAAAGAAGCATCAGCTCTCCTATCTGAGCCCGCTGGCGAAGTACGAGACGGAGACCATCGATCGCTTCATCACGATCTGGGGAGACGAGAACACGAGGTCGCTCGCGAACGTCGACCCGGAGAAGCAGAAGCTCCGCAGCCAGTCGACGAGCGAGCTGTTCAGCCGGTTCCTCGCCAGGGAGGCGGCCGGCGAGATCCTGTGGGTGGGCACGCAGTTCCCCTGCAACGCATCGGCTCAGGACGCTGAGATGTCGCTCGCTGAGTACGAGGACTTCGTCCTGAACGCGTGTCTCGTCAACAAGAAGGACCCGATCGCCGCGTGGAGGACGATCCACAACAAGCAGAAGCGCATCTGCAACAAGCTCAACAAGGCCAGGAAGATACGCGTCGTCGCGAAGGACACGGACCTCAGGATGAAGGTCGCCGGCCGGAAGTGGATCAACTGTGACGGCCAGGCGAACATGCCCGACGGCGAGATCTTCACCGGCCCCATCGAGAACTCGGTCGAAGGCAGGATCGCCTTCTCGTTCCCGGCCTGCTACGCGGGTCGCGAGGTCCACGGCGTCCGCCTCACGTTCAAGAAGGGGAAGGTCGTCAAGGCGACGGCCGACAAGGGCGAGGAGTTCCTTCACGCGATGCTCGACACGGACGAGGGCGCGCGGCGGGTCGGCGAGTTCGCCATCGGCACGAACTACAACGTTCAGAAGTTCACGAAGAACACGCTCTTCGACGAGAAGATCGGCGGCACCATCCACATGGCGCTCGGCGCGTCGCTGCCGGAGTCGGGCGGCGTCAACGAGTCGGGCATCCACTGGGACATGGTCAACGACCTCCGGGGCGGCGGCACCATCTACGCCGACGGGAGGGTCGTCCACAAGAACGGGAAGTTCCGGATCTAGCCCGGAGGGCCGCTCGCGCAGCCGTGGCGGACAGTATTCCGGGCTCCGACAGCGTCTCGCGGGGTCAGCGACCCGGATGAGACGCGCACAGCATGCAGGGAGGTTCTGTGGTGGATTTCCTCGATGTGTTCAATCGAGAGCAGATCATGGAGTGGGTCCTGACGAGCGGCATCCGCATCGTCGGAATCGTCATCGGCGCGTTCATCCTGATCAGGATCGTCGGCATCGTCACGAGTCGGGGCGAGCGCTTCTTCGATGACGACGACCCGACGACGATGAACGAGCGAGAGAAGCGCGCGGCCACGCTCGGAAAAGTCATCCGGAACGCCACCCGCATCATCGTCTGGACGGGCGCGCTTTTGATGATCATGAACGAGCTCGGCGTCGACATCGGCCCGCTTCTGGCCGGCGTCGGCATCGCCGGCATCGCCATCGGCTTCGGCGCGCAATCGCTCGTCAAGGACCTCGTCGCAGGCTTCTTCATCCTCTCCGAGAACCAGTTCGGCGTCGGGGATGTCATCGAGGCGGCGGGCCACGCGGGTCTGGTCGAGAAGATCACGCTCCGCGCGACGACGCTCAGGGACCTGGAGGGCAAGGTCCACATCATCCCCAACGGGACGATCGACGTCGTGACCAACATGACGAAGGAGTGGTCGCGAGCGATGCTCGACGTCGGCGTCGCCTACAAGGAGGACGTCGACCACGTCATGGAGGTGCTCAAGGAGGTCGGTGAGGGACTCGAGAAGGACGATGAGTTCGGCAAGCTCATCCTCGAGCCGCTTGCGATCCTCGGCGTGAACAGCTTCGGCGACTCCGCCGTGAACATCCGCGTCATGTTCACGACACAGCCGCTTCAGCAGTGGACGGTTGGGAGAGAGTTCCGCAGACGCATCAAGAAGACGTTCGACGAGAAGGGCATCGAGATCCCCTTCCCTCACCGGACCGTATATCTGGGCGAGGGCGCGCCCATGAACGGGCGTCTCAGCGTGCAGATGACGGGCGGCGACGAGGTCGCGGAACAGGGGACCTCGCAGCCTGACCCGTCCGGCGGTCTGGCCCGTCAGGGCGAGGAGTGATCGCGCCGGGAGCATTGGCGCGAGGCGAGCGGGTCGGGACAGCCGGCGAGAGAACGCCGGAACGCCGGCGCGGCCCGGCGGCGAAGACCACAACGGAGGCACTCCATGTTCGACAGGATACTCGTGGCCGTTGACGGGTCGAGCGGGTCGGACCTCGCTGTGCGCGCCGCGGCGGAGATCGCGGTGGCACACAAGTCCCAACTCGTCGCGTGCCACGTCTTCCACATCCCCGAGCACTACCGTGACGACCTCATCGGGCCGCTCCAGGATGCTCTCCAGGAGGACGGTGAGAAGATCGTCGAGCGGGCCGTGCGACTGGCCGGTGAGCTCGGCGCCGACGCGAAACCCAGGATCATCTCTGGCAAGCACCCGGCCGAGGCGATCCTGTCACTCGCGGCCGAGCTCGACTCCGAGCTTATCGTGCTCGGCGCGCGGGGCAAGTCGACCGACGGGTCGCGCGAAATCGGATCCGTGGGAACCGGCGTCGTGGCGCACGCAAAGTCGTCGGTGATGATCGTCAGGCGGGAGTCCGACTAGCGCGACGGACCCGGAGGAGGTGGCCATCGGGACTGCGGCCTCTCCCCGCAGGCGGAGCTAGAGCAGCGTCGACGCGATCGTGGAGAGCGACGAGAGGAACTCGTAGACCTCCTGCGGGTCGCGGACGAAGAGCCAGGCGCCCGTCGGCCGGGGCTTGCTGGCCACGAGAATGCCGACGGCCGCGGGGATGTCGTCCTCGTCGTCGTCCCCCGTGTACCAGGAGGCATCGACCTGGCCGTCCTCGCCCCACACGAGCAGCGCCTCGAACGCCTCCTCGTCGGTCACGTCGTCGCCCACGTAGATGGCGAGCGCGCTCTCCGCATCCGCGTCGCGCAGGATGTGGCTGAGCGCGTCTCCCTTTCCCCACCCGGCCATTCTGGCCTCGACGATCCCGTCTCCGTAGAGCACCTCGAGCGTTGACGCGGTGTCCACGCTTCGAACCGTCGCCGCGAACCGCTGGATGGCATCGCCCGCCACGGACCGCTCCGCGTCGGCGGTGTGAAGCACGAGCGCGTAGCCGCGATGCTCGATCTCGATGCCGTCGAGCGAGTCGAGAGCGCGATGGACCTCGAGCTCCACGTGGTGCAGCACAGAGGCCGCCGTCTCGCCTTCGACGGGGTACATGATGGGACGCCCCGGGAGGCTGATCTCGAACCCGCGCTGGCCGATGTAGCCGATCGAGGGGATTCCGACCAGCCGTCGCAGCTCCTCGACCGGACGCCCGCTCACGATGAACACGGAGAACGATTCGACCTCCGAGAGCTGTGTCAGGCGACGCACGAGTGAGTGCCGGGGGCGGAGCGCCGAGCCCCGAGGGCCCGAGACGAGCGTCCCGTCATAGTCGAGGAAGAGGTAGACGCGACCCGCTGCGCCGAGCGCGCGGGAGAGCAGGTCCACCTCCTCGGTGACGTGACGCGGGTATTCGAAACCCTCAACCTTGACCGACATGACGGCGGCTCCGGGGCAAAAGAAAACCGGGGCGGTAAGCCTCTGCATGCTAGCACAAGGCTCGCCGCCCCGGTAGTTGCAGGACCCTACTTCAGAAGCACCATGCGCTTCTGCGCGACGTCGTCACCGGCCTGGATGCGGTACATGTAGACACCGCTGGCCACGGGGCGACCATCGTCGCTTCTGCCGTCCCAGACGACCGAACGGTACCCGGCATCCTGCTCCCCGTCCACGAGCGTGCGGACGAGCTTGCCGGCCACGTTGTAGACCTCCACCCTCACCTCAGCGGACTGGGGAAGCTGATAGGCGATGAGCGTCGTCGGGTTGAACGGGTTCGGCGTGTTCTGCTTGAGCGAGAAGAGCATCGGCTCGATCGGGTCATCGACCCCGGTCTGGGAACCCGTGCTGGTGATCGAGATGTCGTCGATGTACCAGCCCTCCTCCGTCACGTAGCCGTCGGAGACGAACCGGAAGCGGACCTGGATCGTCTCGCCCTCGTAGCTCGTGAGGTCGAACGTCTCCTCGCGCCAGTTGAAGTTGCCGGACCAGCACGGCGTGCCGTACGGCAGCGGATTGGCGGTGTTGTCGTTCTTCTGGTGGCTGTAGCCGCCGACCGGAGCGAGCGTGCTCCACGTCGCGCCGCCGTCATCCGAGATCTCGACCAGGCCGCAGTCCCAGGCCCACGTCGAGCTCTCCTCCTCGGCGTCCATGTAGTGCCACATGGTCATCTCGCCGTCGGCGCCCATGCAGATCTCCTGGGTGTGGAGCGCGCCGTCAGCCGAGTTCGCGTAGCCGGCCGAGCCCGTGCCGCCGAACTTCCAGCTGTGGCTCGTGCTGTGGCTGCGGTAGGTGTCCACGTGCCACTGGTCCACGAAACCGGTCGTGACGTTGCCGTGCGTCCAGCCGCCCTCACCCGCCTCGATGTCGTCGACGAACTCGTTGCCGGACGTCAGGATCGAGAACGACGTGCTCGCGGTGTAGCCCCAGTCGCCCGTGATATCGAGATCGAACACGATCTCATAGAATCCCGGGCAGGTCGGGAGCACCGACGCGCGGAGGCTCGTGAAGTCGCCGGTCGCGGACGGGTTGATGAAGGGCAGGCCCGACGAATCGTCCGTGACGACGACGTACGGGTCGGTCGTGCTCAGCGTCGCGCTCAGGTTCGTCGCGATCGCGCTGCCCATGTTCGTCATCGAGACGACGAGATCGACCGCCTCGCCCGCCTCGATACAGCCGTTGCCGTTGCCCGGCGTGTCGTCGGCCTCGTGGCTCGCGTAGAGAAGCGCCGGAGCCGACACCTGCAGCGAGAGGCCGGACAGCCAGCTCGCCTTATCATCGGACAGAATGTCCAGATCGAAGGAGATGATCTCCCCGTCCGGAGCCGAGGACGAGATGACGACCGTGTAGTCGTCGGCCGAGACGGCGGTGCCCGCGGCCGGGATGCCGCCGAACTCCTCGTAGTCGTCGGTGATCGTCGCGTAGCCGCTCAACGTCGAGAGCGTCGCGCGGACGTTCGACGCCGGGTCGGTGCCGACGTTCTCGAGCGTCACGGGAAGCTCGATCGTCTCACCGGCGTTCACGACGCCGTTGTCGTTGCC
>CAZAQL010000062.1:0-15991 GCA_964487295.1 uncultured bacterium
CGCCGAGCGGGAGAATGAGCGCCGAGCGGGAGGAGGAGCGCCGAGCGGGAGGAGGAGCGAGCGTGCGACCGCGGGACCGGCGACCACTGGAGGCGTGTCCAGGCATGCGCCCGGGTATCCACGGAGCGCGGGACGGGGCGCCCACCGCGGAGGCCTGGCGGGGCATGCGGAAGGGTGGCGGGAAAGCCCCGCAGGTAGAGGGCTTGCCCGGCGGCGGTGGGAATACGCTTGACATCGCAGGGGGCGGGCGATAGACTACTGGGTTTGTACGTACTTCGGACCACAGACGGACAACACTGAGGGAACCATGAAGCGGACCTACCAGCCCAAGAAGCGCAGAGGCAAGCGAAAGCACGGATTTCTGAGTCGCAGTTCGTCCGCGGGTGGACGCAAGGTCCTCGCCCGCCGTCGAGCCAAGGGCAGGAAGAAGCTGACGACCCGGTAGGTGCGCAGTGGCATCCTTCAGGTTGCCCAGGAGCCGGATGATCCACGACCGGTCACTCCTGGACCGCACCATCAAGACCGGACGGGTCGTGCGGACGCGGTACTTCCGGATGCACTACCTGACCGGAGAGGGGCCGCCGGGACTGGCGTTCCTGGCGGGACGACGCGTCGGAGGGGCTGTTCAGAGGAATCGCGCCAAGAGGGTTCTTCGGGAAGCGTTCAGAACAACGGAGTTGAACCTCGCAGAGATTGCGACCCTCGTCCTCGTAGCCACCGACCTCACGGCACGAGCGCCTCACGCCGAGATCAAGGCTGCGCTCGAAGCCGCTCTGAGACAGGCCTCCGAGCAGACTGGCTGATGCGGGTTTGAAGCGGCCGCCGCTGGCGGCCAGGGCTCACACTGCGATGCAGACCTCGATCGCCTCTTCGAGGCCCGCCTCGGCGTCCGCGCCGAGGGGTCCACACGTTGCAACGCGGGCGCTCGTGCTTCTCGTGCGGGCGTACCAGCTCGTCATCTCGCCGCTGTTCCCCGCCAGTTGTCGTTTCCACCCCTCATGTTCCGAGTACACCGCTGAGGCTCTTATGAAGCACGGGCTCGTTCGCGGCGCGTGGTTGTCGTTGAGGCGCGTCGTCCGCTGTCACCCGTGGTCGCCGGGCGGGTACGACCCGGTGCCCTAGACGGGCGTCGGTTGGGTCACCTCGCGGCGCGAGCCGCGCTCGCAGAGACGGCTTGCGGTCGCCGCCGCGGCCGCCCGCTCCTGACGGCCGCATCGTGAACCGGTCGGCCCGGAGCGGGACACGCAGGGAGGTATGGATGGACCAGAGGCGCATGCTGCTCGCCGTCGTGCTCGTGTTCCTGGTGTACTTCGGCTACAACTACTGGGCCGGACAGAGGGCGGCGGAGCGCGCGCAACTCGAGAGCACTGATGTCCCCGCGAGCCAGATCGTGGACGAGGGGGCGGCGCAGCGTGACGGGTCCGCCGAACCGTCGACGACGCCGGGAGCCGGCGCCGCGGATGCGGGCGAGCGTGCCGCCGCGACCGGGGACGACGGCACGGGGGAGGCGCCCGTCATCGAGCGTGCGCCCGAGCAGTTCGTCACGGTCGAGACGCCGCTTTGGACCGCCGAGCTGAGCACGCACGGCGCGAGCATCACGTCATGGTGCCTGGCGGAGTACGACGCCGCCGACGGCTCGGACGTGTGTCTCGTCCCGGAGGGAGCGCGCGGACTTCCGCTCGAGATCGACGTCGGGATGGGCACGATCGACGCGCGGCAGCGCAGCTTCTCGTACGACGGCCCGTCGCGGGTCGAGCTCGCCGAGGGCTCGTCGCCGCGGACGCTGACGTTCGTGTCGGAGGCCGCCGACGGCGTGCGGATCGTCCGGGAGTACACGTTCGATCCGTCGAGCTACGCGTTCACGACGACCGTCGAGGCGACGGCCCCGTACGAGCGCGGCGAGCTCAGGTCGCTCAACATCGGGTGGCCCGGCATCGAGCCGACGGAGGCGAAGGAGGAGGAGCGCGCGTTCTCGTCGGTCATCATGACGGGCGAGGGCAGCGCCGACCGGAAGAACCTCGGGAACGTCAAGGACGAGCCGCGGGTCGACGCCGGCGCCATCGCGTGGGCGACGTCGCAGTCGCGCTACTTCATGGCGGCGGTGGCTCCCGCGAACGCGGCGTTCGACGCGGCGACGCGGTTCGGGACCGAGGAGCCGAGCAAGGTCGGCTTCGACGCGAGCATGGAGGTGGACGCTGGGAGCGTCCGGCAGACGTTCCTCGTGTACGCGGGGCCGCAGGATTACTTCCTTCTGAAGGACCTCGGCATCGGGCTCGACTCCGCGGTCGAGATGGGATGGTCGTTCACGCGACCGCTCTCGGTGCTGGTCCTTCGCGCGTTCGTCGCCGTGAACAACGTCATCCCCAACTACGGCCTCGTCATCATCATCTTCTCGATCATCACGAAGGTCCTGTTCCTCCCGCTGACGCACAAGAGCTTCACCTCGATGAAGCGGATGCAGGATCTCAAGCCGAAGATGGACGCGCTGCAGCAGAGATTCAAGGACGACAAGGAAGGGCTCGCGAAGGCGCAGATGGAGCTCTACAGAAAGGAGAAGGTCAACCCGCTTGCAGGCTGCTTCCCGATGCTCCTGCAGATGCCGGTCTTCATCGCGCTGTTCCAGGTGCTCCGCAACACGATCGAGCTTCGCGGAGCCGAGTTCGCGCTCTGGATCACGGACCTGTCGCAACCGGACACGCTCTTCGCGGTCGCGGGATTTCCGATTCACATCCTGCCGCTGCTGATGGGCGTCGGCATGCTCGTCCAGCAGCGTTTCACGTCATCGGACCCGCAGCAGGCCATGATGAGCAAGATGATGCCCGTGCTCTTCACGGCGCTCTTCTACGGGTTCGCGTCCGGCCTGGTGCTCTACTGGTCCGTCAACACGGCACTCAGCATCTGGCACCAGTACTACATTCAGAAGAGCGGCCAACAGCGGGATGAGAACGACCTCGAGCTGGCGGCCGTCGGGACCACATCGACCACGACCGCGCCCGAGTTCGGGGACGCGGGCTCCGCGCCTCCGGCGGGCGGACCGGGCAACGGGAACGGGAACGGAAACGGCTCGGGACGTTCGCGGGGGAAGCGCAAGAAGTAGGTCGAGCAGGAACACACGGAGGGTATGAGTCAATGACCCGCGCAGTTGAGACGACAGGCAAGAGCGTCGCTGAGGCGACGATGACGGCGCTTCGGGAGCTCGGCATCGGCCGGGACGAGGCCGAGATCGAGATCGTCGACAAGGGCCGGAAGGGCTTTCTGGGGATCTTCGGAGGGGCTCCGGCCCGCGTCCGCGTGGCCGCGGCCGCGGCGCCGAACGACCGCGCCGAGGAGCTCGTCAAGGCGATCATGAGCCGCATGGGATTCAGCACGCAGCTCCACATCACGCAGGAGAAGAACTCGCTCGTCGTCGACATCGAGACGGCCGGCGCCGACGGGCTGCTCATCGGCAAGGGTGGCAACACGCTGAGCGCGCTCGAGTACATCGTCAACCGCATCCTCCAGCGCGAGAACAAGCGGTCGCCGCGCATCGTCCTCGACGTGAGCGGTTACAAGCGGCGGCGCGAGGACTTCCTCAAGAGCAAGGCGCTCAGCCTCGCGGAGCAGGTGAAGTCGGCGCAGCAGCAGATCACGATGGAGCCGCTCGACGCCGAGGACCGCAAGGTCGTGCACCACGTTCTCAAGTCCGTGTCCGGTGTGACGACGAAGAGCGTCGGCAGCGGACGGACCAAGAGCGTGGTCGTTGTGCCCGCCGCCGAGAAGAAGCGCTCGTCGAAGTCGAGCGGTCGGCGGCCGCGCAGGAGAAAACGCCGCAAGTAGCCTCCGGGCGCTTGGGCGAATCAGGGAGCGGACATCGTGAGCGCTCTGCCCGGGGACACGATCGCGGCGATCTCCACGCCGCCGGGGCCCGGGGGCATCGCGCTCGTTCGCCTGTCGGGGCCGCGGGCCTTGGAGATCGCGGATGCGGTCTTCCGTGGCGCGCGGCCTCTCGTTGAGGTCCCCACGCACACGGTCCACCACGGCCGCGTCTTCGACGCCGACGGCGCCGAGGCCGACGAGGTGCTCGCCACCGTGCTCCGCGCCCCGTCCACGTACACCACCGAGGACATGGTCGAGTTCGGCTGCCACGGCGGGACGATGGCGTCCCGGCGCGTGCTCGATGCGTGCCTGGCGGCAGGCGCGCGGCTGGCGCGCGGAGGCGAGTTCACGGAGCGCGCCTTCCTCGGCGGCAGACTGGATCTGGTGCAGGCGGAGGCGGTCGCCGACGTCATCGCGGCGAGAACGCCCGTGGGACTCGCGCTTGCCCTCGGTCAGCTCGAGGGCGGCCTGTCCGGGCGGCTCGCGGAGTTACGCAACGCGCTCATCGACTACCGCGCGGAGACGGAGGCGCTCATCGACTTCTCGGACGACGACATCGAGCCGGCGACGACGGACGCGATCGCCGCGCTCGGCGAGCGCGCGCTCGGCGTTGCCGAGGAGCTTCTCGCCACGGCGGCGTACGGCGTGACCGTTCGTGAGGGTGTGTCGCTCGCGATCGTCGGTCGCCCGAACGTCGGGAAGTCGAGTCTGATGAACGCGCTTCTCGGCAGAGAGCGCGCCATCGTCACCGACGAGCCGGGAACGACGCGCGACGCCATCGAGGAGACGATCCCGGTGGACGGCGTGCCGGTCAGAGTGATCGACACCGCGGGCTGGCGTGAGGCCCGCGGGCTCGCCGAGGCCGAGGGCGTGCGACGCGCGCGCGCTGCCGCCGACGGCGCCGACATCGCCATGCTCGTTCTCGACGCGACCGAACCATGGACGGCGGCGGACCGCGAGATCGCGGACGCGCTTGCGAGCGTCGGGGCGAGGACGATCGAGACGACGGACGCTTCTCGTGGCTGTCCGCTCGTTGTCCTCAACAAGTGCGACCTCGCGCCCGCGGCGCGGAGGCGCGCGCCGGGCGCGGATGCGACATCGACCTCGCAGGCTGGTGGACAGACGCCGCCGGCCAGCGACGTCGTCGTCTCGGCTCTGACGGGGGAGGGGCTGGACGAGCTTCGCGCGGCCCTGGCGTCGCGCGTCGTGCCCGAACACCCGGGGGCGATGGCGACGGAGTCCGGCATCGTCACGAACGCGCGGCACGCGGATGCGCTCAGGCGCGTGCGCGACGCCACCCGAACGTCCATCGAGCGACTTCGCGCGGGCGTCTCAGCGGACCTGGTCGCGCAGGAGATCGCCGACGCGGCCGATGCCCTGGGGGCGGTGACCGGCGAGACGACGCCCGACGACGTCCTGCGGGCCGTCTTCGAGAGGTTCTGCGTCGGGAAGTGACGGTACGAGCTGCAGGATGGAGACATGTATGCGGCGCCATTCATATAACAACGAATCCTTCGACGTCATCGTCGTGGGCGCGGGCCACGCCGCCATCGAGGCGGCGGTGGCGTCCGCGCGCATGGGGTGCCGGGTGGCGTGCGTAACGCTCTCGGAGCGGCACGCGGGTGAGATGCCGTGTAACCCCGCCATCGGGGGGCTGGCGAAGGGGCAGCTGGTGCGCGAGATCGACGCCCTGGGAGGGGTGATGGGCGTCCTCGCGGACGCAACGGGGCTCCAGTTCAGGATGCTCAACACCGGCAAGGGCCCCGCGGTGCGGTCGCCACGGGCACAGGTGGACAAGGAGGCCTACCGCGAGCTGGCCCTTCGGCTCCTTCGAGAGACGGAGGGCTTGAGGCTGATTGAGGGCTCAGTCGGACAGGTCGAGGTGGAGCACGGTCGTGTCATGGGTGTGAGGTTGACAAATGGTGGACAACTCTCCGCCCCCACCGTGGTCTTGACAAGCGGAACATTCCTGTGCGGAACGCTCCACGTCGGAGATGCGACGCGGCGTGGCGGCCGGACCGCCGAGCCCGCGGCGCACTCGCTGTCGGCGAACCTGCGCAGACTGGGGCTGGCGCTGGGCCGTATGAAGACGGGTACGCCGGCGCGTGTGGCGGCGGAGAGCGTCGACTGGGACGAGCTTGAGCGCCAGGACGGCGACCCCGAGCCGGAGCCGTTCTCGTTCAGGAACGGTCTGGTGGACGGCCGGTGGACGGCCGGTGCACAGATGGCGTGCTTCGTGACGCGCACGACGCCCGAGGCGCACGAGATCATCCGTGCGGCGCTGGACCGCTCGCCGCTCTTCGCCGGTACCATCACGGGCATCGGACCGAGGTACTGCCCGTCCATGGAGGACAAGGTCGTCCGGTTCCCGGAGCGGTCCCACCATCGCATCATCCTCGAGCCCGAGACGCGGCGCGGGGACGTCATCTATCTCAACGGGCTGTCGACGAGCATGCCGCTGGACGTGCAGCGCGGGGTCATGCGGAGCATGCCGGGGCTTCGGGACGTGGAGCTCCTGCGCCCGGGGTACGCCGTGGAGTACGACCACGTCGACCCCCGCGGACTCTCGCAGACGCTCGAGGTGCGACACATCGAGGGGCTGTTCCTGGCAGGTCAGATCAACGGGACCTCCGGGTACGAGGAGGCGGCCGCGCAGGGCCTCGTCGCGGGCATCAATGCGGCCTCGCTGCTGGCCGGTCGCGAGCCGCTCGTCCTCAGGCGAAGCGAGGCCTACATCGGCGTCCTCATCGACGACCTCGTGACCAAGGGCGCCGATGAGCCGTATCGCATGTTCACGAGCCGGGCGGAGCATCGCCTGGTGCTCAGGCACGACAACGCCGACGTGCGTCTGGCGGCACGCGGGGCGTCGTACGGCCTGACACCACGAGCGGTCGTCGAGGCGGCGGAGCGGAAGGTGGCGGACGCGGACGCCGAGGTGGAGCGGCTGGGCGCGGTCAGGGTTGCCCCGAGCGAGGCGAACCCCGTGCTGGTGGCCCGCGGCACGACGCCGATCGTCGAGGCGGTACCCGCGCTGCGCCTGCTGGCGCGGCCGGAGATCACGCTTGAGGACGTGCACCTCATGGCACCGCCACCGGCCCGCGTGCGGCGGGCGACCGCGGTCGAGGTCGAGACCCGTGTGAAGTACCGCGGGTACATCGAGCGTGCGCGGGACAGGATGCGCCGTCAGGCACGGCTGGACGACGTGCGGCTTCCGGAGGACATCAGCTACGAGGAGGTCCACGGCCTCTCGACCGAGTCGCGACAGAAGCTCCAGCGGATCCGCCCGGGCACGGTCGGGCAGGCGGGCCGCATCCCGGGCGTGAGCCCGGCGGACATCGGCGTGCTGCTCGTGCATCTGAGGGCTCGAGCAGATGAACCCAGGGAGGACGCGTGAACGGAAAGAAGGGCGGCGGGCCGGCAGGGCGAGGACGTGGTGCCGCGAAGAAGGGCGCCGGCGGAAGAGCACAGCGTGGCGGCGGTGGAAACGCCCAGAAGGCCGGCGGGCCAGCGCGCCTGCGTCGTGGGGCCACGAAGAAGGGCGTGGGCGGAAGGGCACAGCGCGGCGGCGGTGGAAACGCCCAGAAGGGCGCCGGGCCAGCGCGCCCGGGTCGTGAGGGCACGAAGAAGGGCGTGGGCGGAAGAGCACAGCGCGGCGGCGGTGGAAACGCCCAGAAGGCCGGCGGGCCGGCACGCCCGGGTCGTGGTGCCGCGAAGAAGGGCGCTGGCGCGGTGCGGGCGCCGTGCAAGGGGGCGTCTGCGCCGAGGGCCGAAGCGACGCCCCGCGAGTTCACGCTGCCGCGCGAGCGGATCGAGGCGGTCGCGGGCGAGCTGTCAGACGCGCAGGCGAGGAAGCTGTCGCGGTACGGCGAGCTGGTCCTGGAGCACGCGCAGCGGATGAGCCTGGTGTCGCGGCACGAGCTGGCGAGGCTGGATGTCCATCTCATCGACTCCGCGGCGCTGCTCAAGGAACGCGAGCTCCCGGCGGAGCCCGGCGCGGTGACGGCGGATCTGGGGACGGGCGCGGGCTTACCAGGAGTGGTTCTGGCCATCCTGCGTCCGGACGCACGCGTGGCGCTGGTCGATTCCAGGAGGAGCCGCATCGTGTTCCTCAAGATCGTGCTGCGTGAGCTGGACCTTGGGAACGTCGAGATCGTGCACGAGCGGATCGAGGCGCTCGCGGGGAAGCGCTCGTTCGCCCTGTGCGTGGCGCGTGCGCTGGGGCGGCTGGACGAGGTCCTCGTTCCGAGCCTCCGAATCGTCGCCCCAGAGGGAGCGCTGGTCCTGTACAAGGGACCGCGCTGGCAGGAGGAGCGCGCGAGGGCGGCGCAGCTGGCGTCGGACGCCGGCTGGAAGCTGGCCACGGAGTGGTCGGTGGAGCTCCCGGGGGCCGATCGCACCACGACCTTCGCGGAGTTTCAGGCGGTTTCCGGGGCGTGATGTTTCACGTGAAACACCCCCAGGCCCCGGGGGGCGTGTTTCACGTGAAACATCACACAGCTCCACCGACACGACAGCGCAGACCCTTGCCGGCAGTTATCCACATATCCACACCTCTCCATCAGCCCCGGGACAGCCGCGCTACGGGCCCTATCACGGCCCCCGCCGACGTACGATATCCACAGCACGAAGAAATCGGTGGATAACTCGCCCTGTTCCCACTTTCCCGCTTGACACTCCCTCAGGCTCCTGTAATATGCTGCCAACTTCCCACGCTGCGCGCCGTCCGGCGCGTGAACCAGCGCGGATTATCCACAGGGAGGGGACATGGGGCGCATCATCGCGGTTGCGAACCAGAAGGGCGGCGTCGGCAAGACCACCACGGCCGTGAACGTGGCCGCGTGCATGGCCGTCGCCGAGCGGAAGACCCTCCTCGTCGACATCGATCCCCAGGCGAACGCCACCAGCGGCGTCGGCATCGACAAGGGCGACGTCCAGAAGAGCATCTACGAGGTCCTCATCGGCGAGAACGACGTTCACGACTCGATCATGAGCGCCCCGGATCTGCCCTATCTGCACGTACTTCCGGCGCACCAGCGGCTCATCGGCGCTGAGGTCGAGCTCGTCAACGTCATGGCCCGCGAGACCCGCCTCGAACGTGCGCTCGAGGGATGCCGCGGCGAGTACGAGCACATCCTGATCGACTGCCCGCCGTCCCTCGGACTCCTGACGGTCAACACATTGACCGCGGCTGATACGGTGATCGTCCCCATCCAGTGCGAGTACTACGCCCTGGAGGGCCTCGGGCAGCTTCTGAACACCATCCGACTGGTCCAGCGGAACCTCAACCAGGACCTCAGGATCGAGGGCATCCTGCTGACCATGTACGACGGTCGCCTCAACCTCGCTCGACAGGTGGCGGAGGAGGCGCGCAGGTACTTCGGGGACCGCGTCTACCAGTCGATGATCCCCAGGAACGTACGGCTCGGAGAAGCGCCGAGCTTCGGTCAACCGATTATCCTTTACGACATCCTCTCCTCCGGCGCGCAGGCCTACATCGCGCTCACGAAGGAGATCCTGGAGGACTCGGCCCCGGCGGAGAGCCCGGCGCTCGCGCGACAGGCGCACGAGCGGTAGCACGAGGGGCACGTGACGGGGGCGGCACGGTCGAACCCACGGCCGGGGGGCGGCGCGCCCCCGGGACGAGCGAGGCATGGCATGGGAGGCACCATGAAGAACAGGACGGCCCTGGGCAAGGGGCTCGGCGCCCTGATCCCCGATGCGGAGGAGCGGGATACGGCCGAGAGCGTGTCCGGCGTGCGCGAGCTGCCGGTCGACGTCATCACGGCGAACCCCGAGCAGCCGCGAACGCGCTTCGACGATTCCAGCCTCGAGGAGCTGGCCGCGTCGCTCACCCGTCACGGCGTGCTGCAGCCGGTGGTCGTGCGCGCCATGCCGGGCGGGAGCTTCCGCCTGATCGCCGGAGAGCGTCGGCTCCGCGCAGCGCGTCTGGCCGGGCTGGCGACGGTGCCGGCGATCGTGCGAGACGTCGACGAGGGTGTCGGCCTCGAGCTCGCGCTCGTCGAGAACCTGCAGCGCGAGGACCTCGACCCGATCGACGAGGCGCACGGCTACGAGGCGCTGATGGAGGTCGGGGGTCTCTCGCAGAGCGAGGTCGCTGACCGCGTCGGCAAGAACCGGAGCACAGTGGCCAATGCGCTGAGGCTCCTGGACCTGCCGCTCGAGATTCAGGAGATGATCTCCGGCGGCTCGCTCACGGCAGGACACGGTCGCGCCATCCTCGCCGCCGGCGGGGGCGACGCGCAGCGGAAGCTGGCCGACCGGGTGGTCAAGCGCGGTCTGTCGGTGCGCGAGGCCGAGGCGCTCGCGCGCGGTACGACGAAGCGGCGGCGCAAGGCGGCGCCCAGGCGCGCCCAGACCGATCCGGTTCTGAGGGACATCGAGGAGCGCCTGCAGCGTATGATGGGCACGCTGGTGCGCATCGAGAAGACGGGCCACGAGGGGACGATCCGGATAGAGTTCTACTCGCAGGAGGAGCTCGACCAGATCCTGGACATCCTCCTGTCGATGGAGGGCTCGTCGCGCGGCATGTAGCCGTCGACGTCGGGCCGAACGGAACGTGGAGCCGGTGTCGGCAGGGGCGAGGGAGCGCCAGGATTCCGATGAGCCGGCTGGCAGTTAATGGGAGAGTGAGCGCCCTGTTACGTGTTGACTCACGGTGCGCTCGTTTGGTAGTTTCAACGTCTCTCGCGACCATCGCGAGGGGATTCGTGGTTCGGCGCGGACCGCCCCGGACCGCCACCGCAGGGGGTTGCGATGTTCACAAAGGAAGGTGAAAAGAGCGTGAGCGATGTGAACACGACGATCGGTGCGGGGACCATCCTGACCGGTGACATCAAGGTCGAAGGCAGCATCCGTGTCGACGGAGAGTACACGGGCAAGCTCGACGCGACCGACACCTTGATCATCGGCGAGACCGGCAAGGTCGACGGCGACGCGAACGTGGCGAACGCCGTCATCGGCGGACGCATGTATGGCAACGTCTTCGCCTCCGGCAAGATCGAGCTGCAGCGCGGCTCGCAGCTTCTGGGCGACATCGAAACGCGCGGCCTCGTCATCGAGGACGGCGTGGTGTTCCAGGGCAACTGCCAGATGGGCGAGGTCGGGGACACTCCGCCCCGCCGGCGTGAGGATTCCGAGCCGGAATACGACATCATGGAGGAGCTGGAGGAGGACGAGGCGACCGTCTAGCGGTCCCTGCCGGAGGCCGTATGACGGGGCTGGCGCGCGTGTCCTTGTGGACAAGTGTGCATAACCGTCCATTGGAGCCATATCTCCTTACAGCACAAGTAGTTAGCAGTATGCCGCGACCGAGCAGGACCACGGTTATCCACCGTATTCTCCGTGTGTCAACCGGGCGGCAGTCGCGCAACTACGCATGTCCACCGGGGTTGCGCGGGGCAGACGAGGAGGCGTGAGTGGTCTCAGAGGCGATCCAGCAGATCAGGGACGCCGAGCGCGCGGCGGAGGAGCTCGTCCGCGAGGCGCGCGCCGACGGCAAGAAGGCCGTCGCGGAGGCGCACGACGAGGCGTCGCGGCTGCTGGAGGCGATGCGAGCGAGTGCGCGCGAGGAGGAGAAGAAGCTCGTCGAGGCCGCGCGGGCGAACGCCGAGTCTGAGGCGGAGCGCATCGTGGCGGAGAGCAGGAGCGGTGTCGACGAGGTGCGGACGCGCGCCGGGTCGAAGATCCAGGACGCCGTGGCCAGAGTCCTCGACTCCATCTCGACGGCCTGACCCGCCCGGGAGTAGCTGCGCATGGCCGTAAGCCGCATGAAGAAGATCCAGCTCCTGGTGCACAAGAGCATCGGAGCCGAGGTCGTGGCGGCCCTTCGTGAGGAGGGCGTCCTGCACGTCACCGACCCCGCGGAGGAGCTCGAGCTCCCGACCGAGCACGAGGGCCTCAAGGACCGCGAGCGCGAGCACGCCGGTCGCATCACGAAGCTCGAGTACATCCGCAACCTTCTTCGGCCGTACCATACCCCGTCGAAGAAGGGCCTCGAGAAGATGTTCAACCCGCACATCGAGATCTCCCCTGACGAGCTCGACAGCACCGTCGGCGCGTTCGACGTTGACGCGTGGTACCAGAAGTGCGTCGACCTCGAGGGCCGGATGCGGAGCGCGGAGGCGGAGATCGCGCGGCAGGAGTCGCTGGCCGCGGAGCTCGTCCACTGGGAGGGGCTCGGCGGACCCGTCGAGGGTGTGACCGACACCAAGCGCGTGAAGGCCACGCTCGCCACGATGGAGGCGCGCGAGTTCGACGCGTTCGCGACCGAGCTCGCCGAGGCGCTGCCCGAGTCGGTCGTTCGGGAGATCACGAGATCCGGCTCGACCGTCTACGTCGCTCTCCTCTATATGAAGGAGAACGAGCCGGTCGCGGCGCCCGTCCTCAAGCGCTTCAGCGTCCGCGCGGCCGACCTCGCCGGCGCGACGGGAGCCCCCGCCGAGGCCGCGGAGAAGCTGCGCGAGCAGGCCGGGGCCGGGCGGACGGCGATCGAGGAGATGAAGCGGGAGGCGGAGGAGCTCGCCGCGGACTACGAGCGCGTGCTCGTGGTGCTCGACGAGGCGTCGGAGTCGCTCGCGCGCGAGAGCGTGGTCGAGAGCTTCGGCGCGACCGGCTCCACGTTCCTCATCGAGGGGTGGATGCGCACGCGCGACCAGGAGCGGGTCGAGGAGCGCCTCGCGGCGATCTCGCCCGACCTCCACCTCGTCGCGCGCGATCCCGAGAAGGGTGAGGACGTCCCCATCGACCTTCGGAACAGCACGGTCGTCTCGCCGTTCGAGTTCGTCACCACGCTCTACGGCCGGCCGGTCTACTCCGAGTTCGACCCGACCCCGCTGCTCGCGCCGTTCTTCATCCTGTTCTTCGGGCTCTGCGTGAGCGACGCGGGCTACGGCCTCACGCTCGCGGGCATCTCGCTTCTGATGATGCTCAAGATGCCCGAGGGCGGCGCGCGCAAGCTGATGAAGCTCCTGATGTTGGGCGGCATCTCGACGGCCGTCGTCGGCGCGGTCACGGGCGGGTGGTTCGGCATCGAAGCCTCGGCGCTTCCGGACGTCATCGAGAACATCATCGTCCTCAATCCACTCCGCGAGCCGATGAAGCTTCTGAACATCGTCTTCGTGCTCGGCATCCTCCAGATCTTCACGGGCCTCGCCATCCAGATGGTGGCCGACTTCAAGGAGGGGCGCTGGCTCGACGGCATTCTCGACCAGCTTCTGTGGATCGTCTTCCTCGCGTTCCTCGCACCCCTGGGCTACGGGTTCATCCTCGGCGGCGACGTGCCGCCCGCGCTCGGCGCGGTGGCGTCGAAGGGCGCGATGGCCGCGGGCGCCATCGTCATCCTGACGGGCGCCAGGAAGAACAGGAACCCGATCATGAAGCTCTTAGGCGGCGTGCTCAAGCTCTACGACGTGGTCGGCTACTTCGGCGACGTGCTGAGCTACGCGCGACTGCTCGCGCTCGGACTCGCGACGGGCGCCATCGCGTTCGCCATCAACGACGTGGCGAAGATGACGCTCGGCATCCCCGTCGCCGGTCCCGTGCTCTTCGTGCTCGTTCTGATCGCGGGGCACGTGTTCAACATCGCCGTCAACTGCCTGGGCGGGTTCGTCCACTCGGCCAGGCTGCAGTACCTCGAGTACTTCACGAAGTTCTTCAAAGGCGGCGGGAAGGCGTTCACGCCGTTTAGCACCTCGAAGAAGTACTCGGTGATCCGGAAGGATCCGTAGCGCTTCCGGCCGGCGGGTCGCGACCGGCCGGCCTGGTGGAACGCGCTCTCTGCGTTCCGCGACACGACAGAGAATCGACGAAAGAGGCATCACACACCCGAAGGGGGGAGAGCACATGGAAGGACTGATGCTGGGCATCGCGGGGGCCGCGCTCGCGGCCGCGCTTGCGGGAACCGGTTCGGCCATCGGCACCGGCATCGGCGGCCAGGCCGGCTCGGGCGTCGTGGCGGAGGACCCGGAGAAGTTCGGTCGCCTCCTGCTGCTCCAGGCGCTTCCCGGTACGCAGGGCATCTACGGCATCGTCGGGTTGTTCCTCGCAACGAACAAGCTGGCGGCGCTCGGTATGAGCGACATGACCGTCGGGCAGGGCTGGCAGGTTCTGTTCGCGTGCCTGCCGCTCGCCATCACGGGCCTGACCTCCGGCATCGCGCAGGGCAAGGTCGCGGGCGCCGCGTGCGGCCTCGTCGCCAAGCGCCCGGACGAGATGGGCAAGGGCATGATCTTCGCGATCGTCGTCGAGACCTACGCGGTGCTCGGTCTGCTCGGCACGATCCTGCTTCTGGGCAGCATCAACTAGTCGCTCGTCGAGGCGGAGAGGCGAAGTCATGGCGGTAGAAGACATTCTGAAGAAGATCAAGGCCGACGCGGAGGCGAGCGCCAGCGAGATCGTCGCCGAGGGGAAGGCCGCGGGCGAGAAGGTGCTCTCCGAGGCGCGAGAGGAGATCGACGCGCAGAAGGAGAAGCTCATGGCCCGCGCGCGCCAGCACGCCGACGAGGAGAAGAACCGCATCATCACGCTCGCCAGGCTCTCGGCGCGGCGCGAGCTCCTCGGCGAGAAGCAGGCGCTCATCGACCGCGTGTTCGACGAGACGCGGAAGAAGATCCTCGCGATGGACGAGGGCGCGTACCGCAAGCTCATGCGGAGCTTCATCGAGGCCAGCGTCGACACGGGCAACGAAGAGGTCATCGTCGACGCCAACGAGACACGCATCGACCAGGCGTTCCTCGACGAGGTGTCGAAGTCACTCGGCAAGGGGAACGGTCTCAAGCTCGCGGACGAGAAGCGTCCCATCGAGGGCGGCTTCATCCTGCATGAGGGCAAGGTCGAGACGAACTGCACGCTCGACACGATCCTGCGCGACGCGCGCGAGCGCGCGGAGACCGAGGTCGCGGCGATCCTCTTCGGCGGCCAGCGGGGCTGACCCGAGCGCTGCGCGCCGACGCACGACTACTCATGAGGGGCGCCACGAGCACCGTGGGCGTTCCAACGGTGGAAGATGGCTGACGACACGAGATACGCATACGCGGTCGCCAGGATCCGCGGGATGGAGACGCGCCTGCTCGACCGGCAGTGGACCGAGCGACTCCTCTCGGAGACCGCCGAGGGGGTCCTCAAGGCGCTCGGCGACTCCGCGATGGGCGAGGCGATGTCCGACGTCGCGCACCCCGACCAGATCGAGGCGGGGCTTGTGCGCGCGATGGCCGAGACGCTGTCTACCGTCGCCGAGATCTCCCCGGAGCCCGAACTGATCGACCTCTTCCGGCTCCGCGCGGACTTCGCCAATGCGAAGGCGCTCGTCAAGGCCTCCGTCCTCAAGATGGAGGAGGGCGAGTTCGGGACGACCGACGGCGTCGGGACCATCCCGCTCGCCACGCTCGAGGCGGCCGTCCGCGACAAGGACATGACGCAGCTCCCGGGATTCATGACCGAGGCCATCCGGAGCGCCGAGGAGGCGTATCGCGACCGCACCGAGCTGGCGGGGATCGATCAGGTTCTCGACAACGCGCTCTGGGCGCGCTCGCTCGCTGTCGCAACCGAGTACAACAACGCGTTTCTCGTGGACTACTTCCAGCGTGAGATCGACCTGACGAACATCCGCACGTTCGTGCGGATGAAGGTCGCCGAACGCGAGGTCGCGGACTTTCAGACCGCGTTCATCGCGGGCGGCACCATCGACCTCGCCGGCTTCAGGACGCTCTTCGGCGAGGGGCTGGACGCGTTCGCCCGGAGCCTCGAGTACGGCCGCTACGGCGGCGTGGCGATGGCCGTGCGAGAGTGGTCGAGCGAGCGTGCGTACGCGCTCGAGCTGGCGTGCGACAACGTGCTTCTGAAGACCGTCGAGCAGGCTGCGACGATCCCCTACGGGATCGAGCCGCTCGTCGCCTTCATTCTGAGACGAGGGATCGATAGCAAGCTCGTCCGCGCCGCGGTCGTCGCGAAGCTCGACGGGGTTGCGCGCAGCGTGGTCGAGGGACGTCTGAGGTCAAGCCATGTCTAAGATCGCATTCATCGGCGACCGCGATTCCGTCTGGGGGTTCCAGGCGTTCGGGATCCAGGCGCGCCCCATCACGAGCGATGAGGAGGCCCGCCAGGTCTTCTCGGCGAACTG
>CAZAQL010000063.1:0-13610 GCA_964487295.1 uncultured bacterium
CACGACCCAGGAACAGAACGCCTGGTTGCAGTATGGCGGGGGACTTGAGATCGCCGATCGCATCTACGCGGAACTCGGTGTGAAAATGCTTCCCAGCGGGAACACCTCCGTGCAGTCGGCCGGCTGGTTCAACATGCGCTCAAGCGTCCACATCATCACCCCCGTGATCGGAGGGTCGGGGCGCGTCCCGCGGAGGCCCCTGCGCGTCTCGCAAGCCGGCCGCCGAATCGGCGGCGCCCTCCGCGGCCAGCGCCCGGACGCGGTCCCTGAGCTCGGCGGCTCGCTCGTAGTCCTCGGCGCGCACCGCGCGTTCGAGTTCGAGCCGGAGTGATCGCGCCTGGCGGTCGAGCTCGATGCCCGGAGGCGCGTGCGACGGTATCGTGCCGACGTGCTGCGTGCTGCCGTGCACACGGCGAAGAAGCGGCCTCAGCTCAGAGGACAGCGCCTCGTAGCATCCGGCGCAACCGAGCTTGCCGCTTCGTCTGAACTCCGCGTACGTCAGACCGCAGTCCGGACAGGCCGGCTCCGACGCGGTCTCGTCGGGCTCCCCCTTCATCTCCTCGAGCAGCCCCATGAGCATGTTGACGAGCGGGCCGGCGAGGGGAGCGAGCGACAGCGCCATACCTCTCGTGCTCGCGCAGTCGTCACACAGCGTGAGCGTCCGGAGCTCGCCGTCGACCATCTCGACGAACCGAATGCTCGCGGGCTTGCCGCAGTCGCCGCAGATCATGTCGCCTCCTCCGTCTCCGCGACGACGGCGCGACCGTCGCGCAACGCGACGACCCTGTCGGCTCGGCCGGAGAGCTCCGGGTCGTGCGTCACGATGACGAATGTCTGGTTCAGAGACGACCTCAGCTCCCAGATCAGATCGTGAAGGTCGCGCGCGTGGGCGCGATCAAGGTTCCCGGACGGCTCATCGGCGAAGATAACGGAAGGATGGTTGACGAGCGCCCGGGCCACGGCGACGCGCTGCTCCTCTCCCCCCGACAACTCGCCCGGCTTGTGCGCCGCCCGGTCGGCCAGGCCGACGCGATCGAGCATCTCCCGCGCGTGCCGGGCCGCGCTCTGCGCGGACTCGCCTGCGATGAGCCGGGGCATCATGACGTTCTCGACCGCGGACAGCTCCCGCAGAAGATGGTGGAACTGGAACACGAACCCGACCGTGTGATTCCGGAAGCGAGCGAGCGGCTCGTCCGGCAGCGCGAAGACGTCCGTCCCGTCGATCGTCAGGCTCCCGGACGTCGGGCGATCGAGAGTCCCCATGATGTGGAGCAGCGTGCTCTTGCCGACGCCAGACGGCCCCACGATCGCCAGGATCTCGCCGCGCGTGATATCGAGATCCACGCCGCGGAGAACATCGAGACGCGTCGGCCCGGTATCGAACGACTTCGCTATGGCGCGACAGCGCAGCATCGTGTCGTCCGTCACGCCGCCGGGCGATCCGTTTGTCCGGGGTCTACTCATTGCGGATCGCCTCCACGGGGGCGAGCTTCGACGCCTTCCACGAGGGATAGAGGGCCGCCGCGAAGCTGATCGCGATGGCCGCGAGCGCCACGAACAGGAAGTCGCTCGCGCGCATGAGAACCGGCAAGGTCTCGATCGGATAGACGTCACCGGGGAGCGAGATGAACTGATACCGGTCCAGCAGCGTCGCGAGAACGTACCCGCCGACGCTGCCGATCACCGTCCCGGCGGCGCCGCTGACGAGACCCTCCGCCACGAAGATCCGCATGATCGATCTGGATGTGGCCCCCATGGACTTCATCACGCCGATGTCCTTCGTCTTCTCCATCACGACCATGATGAGCGTGCTCGCGATGTTGAAGGCCGCCACCATGATGATGAGCGACAGGATCCAGAACATCACACGCTTCTCGGTCTTCATCCAGGTGAAGAGGTTGCGATTCAGCTCGATCCAGTTGTTGGCGCGATACGGGAACCCGCCGACGCGCTCGACGATCGCTGCGCCGACCTCGGGCGCCCGGTAGGGATCCTCGACGCGCACCTCGATCCCGGTGACCCCGTCGCCGAGGCCGAAGAGACGCCGCGCCTCGTCAAGATCGATGTACACGAGCTGCTGGTCGTATTCGTACATGCCCGAGCTGTAGAGACCGACGACCTCGAACCCCGCGACGGCCGGCATGAGCCCCATCGGCGTCATCACGTAGTCGAAGGGCGACGTGATCGCCACCGTGTCTCCGACCGTGACTCGGAGCCTCAGCGCAAGCTCGTCCCCGATGACCATCCTCGGTGTCTCGCCCGGGCCCGCCCGGAGCGTCTCGACGCGCGGGCTGATGTTCTGCATGATGTCGGTGACACGCGCCTCCTGCGCGAGGTCCGTCCCTCGGATGACTCCTCCGTCCGAGCGCTCGTCTCCTCTGAGCACGCCCTTCGAGTACGTGAACGGCGCGG
This sequence comes from uncultured bacterium, assembly GCA_964487295.1. Taxonomy (GTDB): domain Bacteria; phylum Joyebacterota; class Joyebacteria; order Joyebacterales; family Joyebacteraceae; genus JAPEKQ01. The sequence goes on from CAZAQL010000063.1 coordinate 2,413, forward strand.
CCGCGACGACCCCCGGCACCCCCTCGACGACATCTGTCATTCGATCGTAGTCGGTGACGGGCTCGACACCGTACCTGAGCAGGATCACGTGCGCGTTGATGCCGATGATCCGCCGGTGAATCTCCTCCTCGAAACCGTTCATCACGGCAAGCACGACGGTCAGCGCCATGACGCCGACGGCCACGCCCACGATCGAGATGATCGAGATGATGGAGATGAACCGCGTCTTCCGCTTGGCCCTCAGATAGCGCCACGCGACGAACCACTCGAAGGCCACCGCTACTCCTTCCGCTCCGGTCGCATCGGCGGGAAGAGGATCACGTCACGGATCCCCGGCTCGCCGGTGAAGAGCATCACCATACGATCGATCCCGAGACCCAGTCCCCCGGTCGGCGGCATGCCGTGCATGAGAGCGGTCACGAAGTCCTCGTCCATCCCGTGAGCCTCGACGTCACCCTCGGCCCGCTTCTCGACCTGGGCCTGAAATCGCCTGAGCTGCTCGTCCGGATCGTTGAGCTCGCTGAACGAGTTGCCGAGCTCCAGCCCGGCGACGAAGACCTCGAACCGCTCGACGATCTCCGGGTCGTCGGGCGACTGCTTCGCGAGAGGCGAGATCTCGATCGGGTAGTCGATGAGGAACGTCGGCTCGAGGAGGTTCGGTTCTACGAGCTCGTCGAGGATCTTCTCGACGCACGCGCCGAAGCCCGCCTTGTCGTCCACGTCGAGCCCCCTGTCGCGAGCCGCGCGCCGAAGCGCATCCGGGCTCTCGAGCGCGGCCGCGCCGACGGCGTCGGAGACGGCGTCCAGCACGCGCAGGCGCCTCCAGGGACGCTTGAGATCGATGGTCAGCTCGCCGTACTCGAACCGGGTGTCGCCGTGAAGTCGGATCGCGATGGCCTCGAAGAGCGCCTCGGTGAGCTCCATCATGTCGTTGTAGTCCGCGTAGGCCTCGTAGAGCTCGAGCTGCGTGAACTCCGGGCTGTGCGTGCGATCCATCCCCTCGTTCCGAAAGTCCTTGCCGATCTCGAAGACGCGGTCGAACCCGCCAACGATGAGCCGCTTGAGGTAGAGCTCGTCGGCGATCCTGAGATAGAGCGTCATGTCGAGCGCCTGATGGTGCGTCACGAACGGCTCGGCGAAGGCGCCCCCGTAGATCGGCTGGAGCACGGGCGTCTCGACCTCGATGTAGCCGCGCTCCTCCAGGAACTCACGCGCCGTGCTCAGGATGATGCTCCTTCCGAGGAAGGTGTCGCGGACCTCGTCGTTCGCGATGAGGTCGAGATAGCGCTGACGGTAGCGCTGCTCCTTGTCCTTGAGGCCGTGGAACTTCTCGGGAAGCGGCAGCAGCGACTTCGCCAGGAGCGTGACCTCGGTCGCCTTGACGCTGACCTCGCCGGCTCGCGTCCTGAACACCTCACCGCGAACCCCGACGATGTCGCCCACGTCCATGAGCTTCCATGCCGAGTACGCCACATCACCGACCTCGTCCTTCCGCACGTAGATCTGGACCCTCCCGCTGCCGTCACGAAGGTCGGCGAACCCGGCCTTGCCGTGTCCCCGGACGGCCATCAGCCGTCCCGCGACCGTCACCTCCGAGCTCTCGAGCTCGTCGAAGATCTCGTGGATCTCCTCCGCGAGGTGCGTCCTTTCGAACCGCCTCGGATACGGCTCGACGCCCATCGCGCGAAGCTCCTCGAGATTGCGGCGCATCTGCGCGCCCTGGACTGTCTCCTCGGGCCTCTCCACTCGTCCCCCCTTGAACGGCCGGCGAGACCGGCCTCATGAGGCTTCCAGGTTGTCCGCTTCCAGATTCAGTTATAGCATCCGGCTGGCGGATCCGCCACCGGCTGCCGGCCGTCAGGCCGTGGATTTCAGATACGCCTCGATGAACGGGTCGAGAGCTCCATTGAGCACGGCGTCGACGTCGGATGTCTCCACGCCGGTGCGCGTGTCCTTGACGAGTTGATAGGGGTGCACGACATACGAGCGAATCTGGCTTCCCCACGCGATCTCGAGCTTCTCCCCCTCGGCCTCCTGCTGCTTCTTCCGCTGCTCCTCCTCGCGAAGCGCGTAGAGCCGGGCCTTGAGGATCTTCATGGCGTTCTCCCGGTTCCGGAACTGCGAGCGCTCGCTCTGGCACGACACGACGATGCCCGTCGGTTCGTGCGTGAGGCGCACCGCGGTCGAGCTCTTGTTCACGTGCTGGCCGCCAGGACCGCTGGCGCGGAAGACGTCCATTCTCACGTCCGCCTCGTTGATCTCGATCTCGATCGTATCGTCGATGTCCGGATAGGCCGCCATGGAGGCGAAGGAGGTGTGACGCCGGTGCGCGGCGTCGAAGGGCGACAGCCGCACGAGGCGGTGAACACCGATCTCCGCTCGCATGTAGCCGTACGCGAAGGGACCTCGAACGACGGCCGTCGCGCTCTTGACGCCCGCTTCGTCAGCGCTCTGCACATCCAGGATCTCGACGTCGAAACCGCGTCGCTCAGCCCATGCCGTGTACATCCGGAAGAGCATGCCCGCCCAGTCCTGAGAGTCGACGCCGCCGGCGCCCGGGTGGACCGACACGATGGCATTTCGCTCGTCGTCCTTGCCCGAAAGCATCTTCCTGAGCTCCAGATCACGGAGCTTGAGCTCGATGCCGGCAAGCTCCGCCTCCGCCGCCGCCGTCGCCTCTCCCCCCTCCTCCTCTGAGAGCTCGACGAGCGCCCGCGCGTCGTCGAACCTGTTCCGAAGCTCGGCGATGGGATCGGTCCACGCCTTCAGCGCGGCGATCCTCGACGCGACGTCCCGGGCGTTGTCGGGGGTCTCCCAGAATTCCGGGAGGGCCGTCTGCGCCTCCAGCTTCTCCCGCTCCGCCTGCTTCGCGGGCAGGTCAAAGGTACTCCGAGAGCTCGTCGAGACGCGCCTGCATCGCGTCGAGCTCCTTCAGCTTCTCGCTGGCCATCAGTCCTCACCTTTCGCTGGGTTCTCCGGGCCACCGGGACGTCCTCCGAGCCCGCCCCCGGGTTCCCGTTCGCACTCCTCAAGGAGCCGGCGCGCGAGCTCCTCCGCCTTCGCGCGGAGCTCCTCCGGACTCCCGTCGTTCCAGATGATGTCGTCCGCGACCTCCCGCAGGACCTGCGGCGGCAGCTGGGCGCTCATCCTGTCGCGCGCCTCCTGCTCGCTCATCCCGCCGCCGACGAGCCGACGCACGCGAACCGCGACCGGAGCGTCGACGACCACGATCCTGTCGAAGAGGTCAAGAACGTCCCACTCCGCAAGCAGCGCCGCGTCGACGACCAGAAGACACGTCGAGCCGGTCGAGGAGCGCTCGAGCTCCTCCATCCTTTCGATGATGCGCGACACAAGCGCCGGATGTGTGATCGAGTTCAGCCGGGCGACCCCTTCCGGCGACGCGAACGCGCGCGACGCCAGCTCACCCCGATCGAGCGAGCCATCGCCCCGCAGGATGTCGTCGCCGAACGCGTCGACGAGGCGCGACAGGACCGCCTCTCCCGGCTCGACGAGCTCGCGCGCCACGCCGTCAGCGTCGATCACGGCCGCGCCGCGGGACGCGAGCACGCGGGCGACGGTGCTCTTCCCCGAGGCGATGCCGCCCGTCAGTCCGATGCGATACACGCACTCCCCCGATCCGCACGCGGCCCGCCCGGGCCGCTCAGTGCACCTCGAACCAGCTTCCGCCGCGCGCCACGTTCGCGACGATGGGCACCGCGAGCTCGAAACCCCGCGCCTGCTCCATCTCCTCACGGACCGCGGCCTCGGCGTCGTCCACGGCGCCCTCGTCCACCTCCAGAACGAGCTCGTCATGGACCTGCAGGATGAGACTCGCCGGGAGTCTCTCCCGGTCGAGGCGCTCCGCAAGCCCGATCATGGCGACCTTGATGAGATCGGCCGCGCTGCCCTGAATCGGCGTGTTCACGGCCGTCCGCTCCGCCATGCTCCGGATCCTGGAATTGTCGGCGTCGAGGCCCGTGATCGTCCGCCGGCGGCCGAGCAACGTGGAGACCTCGCCGCGCACCGCCGCGTCGGCTATCGTGCGCTCCGTGTAGTCCCTCACGCCGGGATACTGCTCGAAGTACCGGTCGATGAAGTCGGCGGCCTCGTCGTTGCCGATGCCGAGCTGTCTGGCCAGCCCGTAGGGGCTCATGCCGTACATGATGCCGAAGTTGACCGTCTTCGCCCAGTCCCTCTCGAATGCGGTGACGTCCTCGTCGGGCTTGTCGAAGATGAGCGCCGCGGTCGCGCGGTGCACGTCCTTCCCATCCTCGAAGGCCCGTCTCAGGTTCTCGTCACGCGAGAGATGCGCCATGATCCTGAGCTCGATCTGCGAGTAATCTGCGGACACCAGGAGCCGACCGGCGTCCGAGACGAAGGCCTTCCTGATCTCGCGGCCGAGCGCGGTCCGCGTCGGGATGTTCTGGAGGTTCGGGTTGCTGCTCGAGAGCCTGCCCGTCGCCGTGACCGTCTGGTTGAACGACGTGTGGACCCGTCCGGTCCTCTCGTTCACGAGCTTCGGGAGGGCGTCGAGGTAGCCCGACTTGAGCTTCATGAGCTGCCGGTACTCGAGAATGAGGGCGACCGCCTCGTGCTCGTGGCGAAGCCCCGTCAGAACAGCGTTGTCGGTCGAGTAGCCTGTCTTGGTCCGCCGGCCCCTCCGCAGTCCCAGTCGCTCGAAGAGCACCTCGCTGACCTGCCTGGGCGAGTCGATGTTGAACTCGCATCCCGCGTGCTCCCAGATGCGCTGCCGGATGCCCTCGATCTCGTGTCCGAACTCGCTTCCGAGCCTCTCGAGCATGGCCGTGTCGAGCGCGACCCCGGCGAGTTCCATATCGGCCAGCACCGGGATCAGCGGCAGCTCGACCTGTCGCATGAGGTCCTCGAGACCGGCCTCGCGCACCGCGGGCGCCAGCACGCCGGTGAGCGCGAGCGCCACCTCGGCGTCCTCGCAGGCGTAGTCACAGGCCGCCTCCACCTCGACCTCGTCGAACGAAAGCTGGTCAGCTCCCTTGCCGATGAGTTCCTCGATCGATGTGACCGCGCGTCCGAGATGTTCGAGGGCGAGCGCCGCGAGGTTGTGCTGCCGACGACCCGGGTCCAGAAGGTACGAGCCGATCATCGTGTCGAACGCGATGCCGCGAAGCGTCACGCCGTTCCGCCTGAGTACCTCGAGATCGTACTTCAGGTTCTGTCCGAACTTGGGAAGCGACTGATCCTCCAGCAGCGGACGAAGACGCTCGAGCGCCTTCCCGGGAGCGATGCGACCCCGCCCGGTCCCCAGGGGAACGTAGCACGCGCTCCCCTCCTTCCAGGCGAGGGCGATGCCCACGATCTCCGCGTCGACGGGCGCCAGCGACGAGGTCTCGAGGTCGACGGCGAAACCGTCCGTCCCGCGGAGGTCGCCGAGCACGCCGTCGAGCTCCCTGAGCGTCGTGATCAGGCGGCAGTCGAGCCTCTCGGCGGGCGCCTGGTCCTGCGGGATCCGCGCGATGAGCGAGGGAAACTCGAGCTCGGCGAAGAGCGCGCCGATCCGTTCCCGGTCGGGATGGCCGGTCGCAAGCTCGTCGAGAGCCACGGCGACGGGCGCGTCACGCCGGATGGTCACCAGCTCGCGGCTCTTGCGGGCCAGATCGGCGAACTCCACGAGGTTCTGCTTGCGCTTCGCCCCGGATATCTCGTCGACGCTCCCGAGAACCTCGTCGATCGACCCGAAGCGCGTGACGAGCGCCGTCGCCGTCTTTTTGCCGATCCCCGGAACGCCGGGGACGTTGTCGGAGGCATCGCCCATGAGCCCGAGCACGTCCACGACGCGCTCGGGCCGAACTCCGAAGACATCCTCCACCCCGGCCGCATCGTACTCGACCTTCTTCCACGGATCGAAGAGCGTCACCCGGTCGTCGACGAGCTGATAGAAGTCCTTGTCGCTCGACACGATGATCACCTCATCGCCCCGCTCCTTCGCGCGCTCGGCCAGCGTCCCGATGACATCGTCCGCCTCGTACCCCGGGAGCTCGACCCTCGCGATCCCGAGGGCGTCGACCACATCGGCCACGATGGGGATCTGTTCGATCATCTCGTCCGGCGCCTCGTCGCGCGTCGACTTGTACTCCTCGTACGCCTCGTGGCGGAAGGTCGGCTCCGGCGTGTCGAAGGCGACCGCCATGAACTCGGGCTCGAAACGCTCGCTCAGGTCGAGCAGCTTCTCGGCGACCCCGAAGACGGCGCTCGTGTTCACGCCTCTGGAGTTGACCAGTGGGTTGCGGATGAACGCGTAGTATGACCTGAAGACGAGAGCCGTCCCGTCGACCAGACAGACGAGGGGCGCGCTCCGTCCCGTTCGGGAGCGGTCGGTCATGAGTAGAGGCTCTTCTCCGTGATGTAGGAGCGCACGGTCTCGGGCACCATGTACCGGATCGTGCGTCCCTCGCGGACACGCGCGCGGATGTCGGTGCTCGATATGCCCATGAGCGGAGTGTGCAGGAACCTGGCGTGACGCAGCACGGCCCGATCGACGTCGTCATCGGTCGTACCCGGGCGCCGCGCCACGATCAACTCGACCTCATCGAGGAGGCGGCCCGGGTCCTTCCAGGTCAGGATCTGCTCGAGGCTGTCGCCGCCGATGATGAGCGATATCCGCTCCTCACCGTCGAGCTCCGCACGGATCGCGCGGACCGTCTCGATCGTGTACGACGCGCCCTCGCGACGGGCTTCGATGTCGGTGACATCGAGCCGCTTGTTCTCGGTCACCGCCAGGCGCACCATGGCAAGCCGGTCGGCGAACGGGCTCAGGACCCCCGCGTCCTTGTGCGGCGGTCGCGGCGCGGGGACGAAGAGCACCCGGTCGAGACCGAACTGCTGGAGCGCCTCCTCCGCCATGATGAGGTGCGCGATGTGAATGGGATCGAAGGTGCCGCCAATGAGTCCCGTTGACACGAGAGTACGCTCCCTGCTCCGGTCGGTCGTAGCGCTCGCCGGACGGCCCGGCGAGCGCGCCCGCCGAGGGGATGCGACGCCCTGAAGGAGGAATCAGTCGACCGGGGCCGCTCCATCCGGTTCGGTCTCTGCCTGCGCGATCTCGTCGGCGGCGCGCGCAGCCGCCTCCGAATCTCCGTAGGCGGATTCCAGCCGCTCGTAGGCTCCGAGAGCCTCGCCCGGATCCCCCTCCGCGAGATACGACCGGACGATGCCGAGAAGGGCCTCGGCCGCCTGGGGGGTGTCGGGGTACTCGGAGAGAACGCTCTCGTAGTAGATGCGCGCCGCCCCGTACCTCTTCAGCTGGACGTACACCTCGGCCGCGGCGAGCTCCTTCCGCGCGAGACGCTCGCGCAGGTCACCGACGTGCCCCCGCGCCTCGTCGGCGAACTCGCTTTGCGGGTAGCGCTCCAGGAATCGATTGAACTGGTCGATCGCCTGCCGCGTCATCTCCTGATCGAGAGCGGCCGGCTTCGATTGCGCGAGGTAGACGAGGCCCAGCTTGTACTCGGCCTCACCGATGAGCGAGGACCGGGGATAGTCGACCATCAGCCGGAGATACTCGGCCTCAGCAAGCGGATTGTCGCCGATCTCCCGGTACGCGTCGGCGAGCCCGATGAGGGCGTCGTCGGCCAGGTCGTCCATCGGCCACCTGTTCGTAACGCGCTTGAAGGCCTCGATCGCGACCATGTAGTCCTCGTGGGCCGCGGCATCGACGCCGATCTCGTACATCTCGACGACCGAGGTCTCACCGAACTCGGGGATCGGCGAGCACGCCGTGGCCGCGACGAGCACACCGAGGATCAGGGCGCACGCGCGAAGCAAGTGAACCGTCCGCATTTCGTCTCCTCACCTGTTCGGACCGGTCGCGCCGCGGGCTGGACCTCGTGAACCCGCCGACCGCGACCCATCGCCCCCCTGAGCGGAGGCGCTAGTCCGAGGACTTGCTCGTATAGAAGAGATAGATCAGACCGCCGACGATGCCGGCGACGACGACGGGTTCGATGACCTTGTCCCAGCCGCCGCTCGCGATCTCCGGCGCCGTGAACGCCTGACCGGGCGTACTCAGATCGGCGACCCGGGAACCGGGTACGATGTCGCGGCGCTCCCGGCTCTCGCTCCCGGCCCAGATGACCGACTTCTCGTCGTCGAGAAGCTGGAAGTGAATGTCGACCGAGGCGCGACGTTCCACCTTCCTCGAGCCGACCAGCCACTCACGCCAAGCACGCGGGTACGCCACGTCGCACGAGACGATACGATAGGCGATCTCGTACCGGTCCGAGGCCTCCGAGCCGCCCGGCACGTCGCCTCCGCCGGCCATCCCCCCGGCCGGCATCGACCCCGTCTTGACCGTGTGCCCCCGGTCGGTCAGCTCCTCGAGAAAGATCGACTGCACGAGCCAGTTGGCGTCGTGAGACTCCACCTGGCGGATGTAGACGTCGACGCCTTCCGGCAGCCTCATCGTGGCGAACGCCTCGCCGCCGAGCTCGCGGATGAGACCGCCCAGCATCGCGATGTTGGAGACGGGGACGGCGACCTCTCGCGGCGCCTCCGCCGAGCCGCCGGACATCATCTCGCCCGGGGTCGCGGGCGCGGGCGGTGCGCCGCCGAACCCCGCTGAGAGCGCCAGCCAGTGGGTGCCTCCGAGATCGGACGGCCTGTAGGCGTAGTCGAGCGCCCACCGGTCCTGCCAGTTGAGACCGACGCCGCCGGTGAACGGCGCGAGCGCCGACTCGCCCTCGATGATCGTCCCGGCACGGAGCGCCAGGTACTCGACGGGCGAGTACTCCACCCCCACGCGCGTCGCCAGGTCGAGATCGTTGACCTTCTCGACGTCGAGCGCGAGGAGAACATCCCGAAACGCGTACGAACCGCCCGCGACGATGGTCGTCGGGAGCGGATCACTCTCGTCCCTGTACGACATGCCGCCGCCGAGGTTCCGGACCGCGGCGCCGAGCGTGGCGGCCTCGCTGAGCCGGTAGGCCACCCCGAGGTCGACAGCGAAGGCCCCGGTGCTCTCGTCGCCGAGCGAGCTCGTGATCATCTTGACCCCTGCTCCGAGGCCGAGGTTCGGACGGAGCCTGCGAGCGTACGCGGCGGCCCCGGAGAAGTCGCTCGCCGCGAACGACCCGTCGCCCGTGTTGTCCCACTCGATACCACCCTGCTCGAGCGAGACGCCGACGAACGACGATCCGAGCGGCATCGCGAACGTGGCGTGCTGATAGGACGCGTCGTCGAGCCACGAAACGTGCGAGATCGACGCACGTCGTCCGGACAGTCTGGTCAGTCCGGCCGGGTTCCAGTAGAGCGAGGAGCCGTCGTCGACGACCGACACGGCCGCACCTCCCATCCCCATCGCCCTGGCACCCATGCCGATGCCGAGGAACTGCGCTCCCGACGTCCCCTGAGCCGTCGCGGCGACGGGACAGAGGCAGAGGGCGAGCACGATCAGGCTCACGAACCACTTCGACATCATGAGTGGACCTCCCGTATTCGCTTACTTGACAACCGCCACCTTGTGCACCGCGTCGCCGTCGTCCGTTTCGATCCGCACGAAGAAGACGCCGCTTGCGACGTACTCGCCGCCGTCGTTGCGTCCGTCCCACGTCATGGAATCGACGCCCTCGGACTCGAGCGCTCTGACGAGCGCGCCGCCGAGCGAGAAGACCTCGATGGAGACCGGTCCGTCATAGCTTCCAAGCGAGATCTCGAGAGCCTCGCCTTCGGTCGGGTCGAACCAGTCCCTGTCCAGAGAGAGTCCGACGGGGCCTCCGGTGCTGACGGCCAGACTCACCGTGACCGAATCGTCCGTCCCGGTGCGATCGAAGACGTCGACCGCTGAGATCGTCACGGCGGCCCCCGAAACCGGCGCCGCGGCCTGAGCGGAGACGGGATACGTCACCGTCCACACGCCGCCCGTCCCCCCGGACACCTCGACGTCCTCGTCGTCGTAGTCGCTGTCGACGGCGCTGAAGTCGGCCGTCACCTCGTAGCCCTCGTCGTCCCACTCCGTGACGATCGTGATGATCTCGCCCGGATAATACACATTGTCGTCGTCATCGACGGCGCTCGCGACGTGCGCCGGCGGCGCGACGTCGTAGACGAGATCGAAGCTCGGGACCGGGACCCCGTCGCCGTTGTAGTGCCCCTCCCCGTCGGCCGTGATGACGCCGTCGTGAGCCCGGTAGTAGATCGTATGCGACTCTTCGAGCGAGTCCTCCACACAGGCCGTGCAGCTCAACGCGTAGGACCACCAGACTGTGTCCTCTCCGGAGAACGCCACGTCGATCCAGTCGCCCTCGTCGATGCTGATCTCGATGGACGAGACGCCGGAACGATCGTACGCCCATCCCTCGAGCAGCGCCTCCGTGTCGTCGACACGGAACTCGGTCAGCCCTTCGGGATAGACGATGCCGACCGAGGGCGGATCGCGGTCGAGGTCGAAGAGGACTGTCCGCTCGTCCTCGTTCCCGGCCGGATCGAGCGTCCGGACCCGAACCTGGTAGCTCGCGTCGGGAGACGCGCTGCCCCCCTGATCGAGCCCGCTCCACCACAGAACGAGAGACTCGACGCTTGTTCCGGCGTAGAGCTCCGTCACCAGCTCGTCCTCGACGTCGAGAATGTCGACGACAGCGTTCCCGGTGGGGACCGCGTTCGCCAGGTGGAGCGTGATCGACGTGCTGTCCGCGACCCCGTCGCCGTCGGGCGTCATAAGATTCGGCAGCACCGAGAGGGACGTGATGGTGATCGGGTGCGTGTCGACGACGAGCGGGGCGCTCGTCTCCTCCCACGGCTCACCAACCGGATGCGCGCGGACGATGACGTGGTACTCCCCGTCCGGCACGGTGTCGCGAAGCGAGCCGGTCGTTCCGTCCCACCAGAGCTCGTACGCCCCCGTGTCCGCCCAGTCGGCCCAGAGCTCGGCCACGACGGTCTCCACCGAGTCGACGATCGAGACCTCCAGATCGGAGTAGACGGTGAGCGTGAAGCGCACGGCGGTGCGATCGTAGGCGCCGTCGCCGTTCGGCGAGAACGGGTTGGGCACGACGCCGAGGCCGCTCACGGACCCGGCGCCAGCGGCGCCGGCGGCCGCGAACAGCAGCCCGGCCACTGCGACCGCGAGGAGGGCCGCTGCGCGGCCCGAGGCCGGGGGTGCGGTGTCGACGGTCCTTCTGTGCATGCGTCCTCCGGTCTTCGGTGGAGCCACGATGTCCCGCAAGGGA
>CAZAQL010000063.1:13620-15944 GCA_964487295.1 uncultured bacterium
AAGAGGATACACCGTTTTCGGCCCCGTGTGTCAAGCGGAAAGGGCCGTCAGAAGTGAAGCAGCGCCGAGATGAGATGCCGCGGCTTCGAGCCATCGGCGAGCAGGACCGCGTAGTTCAGCACGAACCCGTCGCTCCTGAACCCCTCATCGCTGTGGAAGCAGGCCACCATGGGGATGGCGCCGGCCCCCAGCGATAGGACGGCGGTCTCTCCCTCGTCTTCACGGTAGGCCCCCGCGCGAATCGCCCCGCGCCCCCACAGGTTCAGCTCGAGCCCCACGCGCGGCTCGAGTGAGGTCGCGGCGTGCTTCTCCGCCATGTCGCGGAGGTCGAAGGAGACCAGGAGCGGAGAGACCGGCCTGTATGTGATCCCGGCGTTCATGGTCCGAGCGCCGAACCCCTCGATCGCGCTCCTGCTCTCGTGGAAGCCGCGCGAGAAATCGAAATATGTGAATCCGACCGTGACCTCATCGTTGGGCCGCAGGAGAGCGCCGTAGATCCGCCCGGCGCCGTAGACCCGGCGATCTGAGCCGCCGCGCCCGGCGAAGACCAGCTGTGTGAAACCGAGCGAGACCCTCGGATCGAGCTCGAAGCCGACTGAGAGCCCGCTTGCGTGCTCGTTAAGCAGATACTCAGGGTCCGCGAGGCCCTGGGACTCCACAAGGCCGACGGGATCGAGCCGCTCCTCGACGAACACGAGTCCGGCGAAGAACTGCCCGCGCCGCAGCGTGATCCCCTTGATCGCGCTCCCCACCGCCAGCGCCACCTTCTCACCAACGGGGAGATCCGCGTAGGGCTGCGTGTGCACGCCGGTCAGAAGCCCCGTTTCCCGCACGATGGCCGGAGCCCCGAGGATGTTCCCGTGTATGCGCACGTTCCACCCACGCCTGCACCTGGGTGGTGACAGCGCCGCGGGATTCCACACGGCCGACACGATCTCGTCCTCGACCGCCAGGAAAGCGCCCCCCATCCCCATGGGGCGTGGGGCGAGCGTGCTGACGCTGCCCACGGCCGAGGAGCGCCCCGGTGCACCGAGGATGGCGAGCGCGACCAGCAGCGTCACGAGCGCCGTCCCCCGGCTGGTCAGGATGGTCCTCAGTCCGGTCAGGTTCATGGGCCGGAGTATATCACCTCCAGGGCGCGCGCCCAAGCGCGCGCGAGGGAGCCCCCGACGGCTCGGCGATGCCGGGAAGCCGGGGCTCTGAGCGCTTCTGGTTGACACGGCGCCCGCCGGCTGCTACCTTTCCTGGTGGATATCGTCCCTCAACCTGCGAGGAAGGTGGAATACGATGAATCGCTGGATCGGACTGTGGTCGGTCGCTCTGCTCGCGGTCATGGTCGGAGCGGTCCTCGCGGCCGGGCCGGACGGAAGCCCGAACACCATCCCGGCGGCCACGAGCCCCGCCCGGACGCCGTCGAATACGGGGTTCGGCGGGACGAGTGAGACGGCCATCGACGGTGTCGTCATGAATCGCGACGGCGACCCCGTTCCGAACGTGACGGTCAAGCTGTACGTCGGAGGGCTCCTGCTGGCGGAGACGGTCACCGCGCCGGATGGGACCTACGAGTTCGTCGAGCTTCTGGACCACGGCCGGGACGTCACCGTGGACCTCTGGTTCGTCCCCGCCGACGCGTCGCTCGTCATGGAGAACGTTCTGCTGAAGGAGAGCAGCGCCGCCATCGCCGGTCGGCTCTACAGCGCGTGCACGCCGCGGGAACGTCTCGACCCGCTGATGTACGTTCCGGTCCGCCTCTACACGCTCGAGGACAGGTCGCGCGTCCTTGAGGAGCGAGGCTGCGTCGGCTAGAGTCCGTCGGAGCAGAACGACCACCGGAAACGCGAACGCGCCCTCTCACCGGAGGGGGCGCGTCGTCATGTGGACGCGGTCAGATCGAGTGGATCGACTTCCCGAGCGTCGCCTCCGCCGCCTCCATGACGGCCTCCCCGAGCGTCGGGTGCGCGTGGATGACGTCGGCGAGCTCGACCGCCGTCATTCCGGAGGTCACGGCGATGCCGATCTCGTGCACGAGGTCGCTGGCGTGAGGCCCCACGATCACACCGCCGAGCACCCTTCCTTCCCCGCTCTCCGCCAGGACCTTCACGAATCCCTGCGTCTCGCCGCCGGCGAGGGCCTTGCCGCACGCAGAGAAGGGGAAGCGCCCGACCTCGATCGCGATGCCCCGCTCCTCCGCCTCGCTCTCGGTGAGGCCGACGCTCGCGATCTCTGGTCGCGAGAATGTGCACCGCGGAACCGCCCGATAGTCCATCCGGGCGTCCCGGCCGGCCGCCGCGGCGGCCGCAACGAGCCCCTCGTGGGAGGCCACG